>JACQEF010000150.1 GCA_016200745.1 Chloroflexota bacterium
CGAGGACATCTCGCCCGCGGACTACCTGGCCCACGCCGATCGGGTCGCGGCGGAGGCGGCCCAGGTCGCCGCCGAGGCCGGCTCCGGTGACGGGACCGATGCCCCGGATCGGGCCGAGGCGGCAGCGGAGGACGCCCGCCGCCAGGCCGAGCTGGCGCGCGCGTTCGCGACCTACCAGGCCCTGATGGCCGCCAACGGCTGCATCGACTTCGGCGACCAGGTGGCACTTGCGCTCCGGCTCGTCCGCACCTCGGCCGCGGCTCGGGCGGCCGTCGCCGGGCGATTCCGCTACATCCTGGTGGACGAGTTCCAGGACACGAACCGGGCGCAGGCGGAGCTGGTGGCGCTGCTGGCCGAGCCGCACCGCAACGTGACGGTCGTCGGCGACGACGACCAGGCGATCTACGCGTTCCGTGGCGCCGCGATCGACAACATCCTGGCCTTTCAGGACCGATACGTTGGCGCCCGGGCGGTCGTGCTGCGCCGGAACTACCGGTCGCTGGCGCCGATCCTCGACGCCGCCTACCGGCTGATCCGGTTCAACGACCCGGATCGCCTCGAGGTTCGGACGGGCGTCGTCAAGCAGCTCCGTCCGGAGCGCGGTTCGCCCGCTCCGGCGCCGGTCCGGCTCGAGGTGTTCGCGTCCGGCTCAGAGGAGGCAGACTGGATCGCGGCAGAGATCGCGCGCCGCGTCGCCGACGGCGCGGCGCCACGCGACCACGCCGTTCTCGTGCGCGCGAACGGGGACGCCGACCCGATCCTGCGGGCCCTCAACATGGCCGGGGTCCCGTGGCGCTTCTCCGGGACGTCCGGGCTGTATGCCCGTCCCGAGGTCCGGATGCTGCTGGCCTTCCTGCGGGTCGTCGCGGACCTCGACTCGAGCGTCGACCTGTACGCGCTCGCGTCGTGCGAGGTGTACGCGATGGGCGGGGAGGACCTCACCGCAATCGTCAACATGGCTCGCCGTCGCAACCGCTCGATCTGGGCGATCCTGGACGAGCTGGAACGCCAGCCGGGCGTCCTGCGGCTCGCCCCCGAGACGCGCGCCACCGCGCACAAGCTGGTGACCGATCTCCGGGGCTACGCGGAGATGGCGCACGAGCGACCGGCCGGCGAGCTCCTGTATCGCTTCCTCCGCGGCAGCGGCCTGCTCGCCCGCCTGGTCGCCGCGGACACGCCCTCGGCCGAGGAGGCCCTGCAGAACATCGCCCGCTTCTTCGAGATCGTTCGGGCGCAGTCCGCGCTGCTCGCTGATGACCGGGCAGTCTTCGTCGCGCCGCACCTCGCCACGCTGATCGAGGCCGGCGACGATCCCGCCACCGCCGAGCTCGATCCGGACGCCGACGCGGTCGCGGTCCTCACGGTCCACAAGGCCAAGGGCCTGGAGTTCCCGGTCGTCTTCCTGCCCGGCATGGTCGCCGGCCGCTTCCCGCTCCACGGCCGCGGCGAGACGCTGCCGCTGCCGGCCGGACTCGGGCGCGGCGAACCGGCGTCGCCCGGGATGGCGCTCGCCGAGGAGCGTCGGCTGTGCTACGTCGCGATGACTCGGGCGCGCGACGAGCTGATCCTCTGCCACGCGGCCGATTACGGCGGCGCGCGGGCGCGACGTGTCTCGCCGTTCGTCCTCGAGGCGCTCGACCTGCCGACCGCCGCGGGCGTGCCCGGTGCGGGCGCGCGGACGACCGGTCCGGCCGAGCGACTGGCCGGGTTCGACGCGGCTGCCCAGCCGGTCATCGCCGCCGATGGGCCGATCACCGAGCCGCTGTCGCTGAGCTTCTACCAGATCGACGACTACCTGACCTGTCCGCTCAAGTTCAAGTACGCGCACGTGCTGCGGGTCCCGCTCGCGCCCCACCACGCGATCATCTACGGCGCGGCGCTCCACAAGGCCGTCCAGCTCTTCCACGTCCGCCATGCGAAGGGGTATGCGATGAGCGAGGCCGAGCTCGACGAGGTCTTCGAGTCGGCCTGGTCGAACGAGGGCTTCGTGAGCCGCGACCACGAGGAGGCGAGGCTGGAGGCCGGCCGGGCTGCCCTCCGCCGCTTCCGGGCGGCGCAGCTGGCGCCGGACGCCGTGATCCCGACGTACGTCGAACGCGAGTTCAGCTTCAGTCTCGGTGGCGATCGGGTCCGCGGCCGGTGGGATCGGGTGGACATCGAACCGGCCGGGGAGCCGCCCGGGGTGATGGCCGGCCCGACGGACGGCCCCGCGGCGGGCATTCCGGCGCCCGCCGCGAGCGCCGACGTCATCAGCCCGACCCTTGGGATGCTCGGCCCCGAGCGCGTGACGATCACCGACTACAAGTCGTCCGACGTGCGGGACCCGGCAAAGGCTCGCCAGCGCGCCCGGGAATCGCTCCAGCTCCAGATCTACGCGATGGGCTTCGAGGCGATGACCGGTCGGTTGCCGGACGCGGTGGCGCTCCATTTCCTCGAGTCCGGCCTCATCGGGCGGGTGCCGGTGGATCCGGGACGGCTGGCGAAGGCCCGCGACAAGATCAAGCAGGCGGCCGCGGGGATGCGGGCGCGCGACTACACGCCACGGCCCGACTACCTGGCCTGTACCTACTGCGCCTTCCGCGACATCTGCCCGGCGAGCCTGTCGCGATAGGGCATTCGCCCGACTCGACGGAGCGCGCGCCCGGGCGCATCGTTCGCGACCCCGACCGGGATCGGGGCACGTTGGGAGCGCGCATCGACGATGGACCGCCTGGTCTGGCGATTCCGGCCGTGGGCCGCGTCCGGCGGCGGCGAGGCCCTAGGTGGCTGGTGTGAAACGCGCGTTCTGAAGGGCTGACGGGAGGGCGGGGGCGCCGATCGTGACAAGGCCGACCGGAGACGGAGGATCCGTGCACCGTCCGGCTGAGCGATATCCCCTGGCTGGGCCGGGTTCAGGCCG
>JACQEF010000027.1 GCA_016200745.1 Chloroflexota bacterium
GCGACGTCGCCGCGGTGGAGGACGTCGACTCGGCGATGGTCGCCGAGCTCAGGCGCCAGATGGCGAGCGCCCAGACCGAGGCGGTCAAGCCCCACCGGCACCGCCTCCCGACCGAGCGCTCGGCGGTCACCCACAAGTTCGACATCGCCGGCCACGAGGGCTACATCACCGTCGGGCTCTATCCCGATGGCCAGCCCGGCGAGATCTTCCTCAAGATGGCCAAGGAAGGCTCGACGGTCTCCGGGCTCATGGACACCTTCGCGACGACGGTCTCGGTGGCGCTCCAGTACGGCGTGCCGCTTCGCGACCTGGTCAACAAGTTCGCGCATGTCCGGTTCGAGCCGAGTGGGTTCACCGGGAACTCGGAAATCCCGATCGCCAAGAGCATCGTCGACTACATCTTCCGATGGCTCGGGAGCCGGTTCCTGAGCGATGACGACAAGGCCAACCTCGGGCTCATCGACCGGAGTGCGATCGTCGATGCACCTCCGGCGGTGGTGGGCCTGGCCGGTGCCGGGACGCCGATGGCCTCGCCTGCGCGCCCGTCAGACGACGTGGCCGGCGGGACGCCGGGATCGGGCGCTAATGGCTTCGGCGCATCGACGCCGCCGGCCCCGGCCACCCCCACCGCCGACGCCACACAGTCGACCACCACTCCAGGCGATCAGCCCAAGGCCGGCGCGGTTGCCTCCGATCAGGGATCGGGCACCCAGGCAATGGGGGTGCAGTCACCGAGCATCAGTGCTCCAGCTCAGGAGCTCCAGGTCATCGCCACCAATGGGAAGGCCAATGGGCATGCCGCGAATGGATCAAATGGGAAGGCCCTGAACGGCGGCGGCCTCACCCTCAATCTGGGCGGTGTGAAGGTGGCCTTCGCGACCCAGGCCGACGCCCCGTCCTGCATGGACTGCGGCTCGATCATGGTTCGCAACGGCAGCTGCTACAAGTGCCTGAACTGCGGGAGCACCAGCGGCTGCAGCTGAGGAGAGCACGATGTCCTGGCACCTGAGGCGGAGACCCTCTACGAGCCGGATTAGGCCGATCAAGGCGGTGAAGCCGGTTAGGCCAATCAAGCCGATCAAGCCCGTCCGACCGGTCAAGCCTGTTGCCCCGGTTGGCTCTGAGTACTACTGGCGAGACGACTAGAGCTTGGCGAAGAGGCGAGGTGGCGCGATGGCGAAGAACACGGGCGGTGGACACCGAATCGGAGCTGTGAAGGGTCGCTCCCAAACGAGTACACCGTCTGGGCACGCGGTCAAGCGCAACGACGCGACGGGCCGCTTCATGGACGTCAAGAGCGACAAGAAGCCATTCAAGGGCGTCCGGAAGGAGAAGTAGCCAGTCCGTGGCAACCACATCTGCTCTGGGATTCGGCGGCCTGACGATCGAGGAGGCGGCCGGCCTCGTACTCGAGGTGGCCGGAGAGCTTCGCGATCCCCAGACAGACCTGCCCCGCTTGGCTCGCGATCCGAAGGTCACGAGCAGGATCCATGAGGCAGCGGAGTCCGTCGCTACCACCCATCGACTGCTGCTCGGCGACGCCCGCGATCTGTCCGGGATCCCCTCGGGCTCCGTGCATCTCGTGGTGACGTCGCCTCCTTACTGGACCCTCAAGGACTACAACGAAAACGACGCTCAGCTCGGCCACCTGCAGGACTACGAGACCTTTGTCGCCGAACTCGACAAGGTGTGGCGCGAGTGTCTTCGTGTCCTGACACCCGGAGGGCGGCTCGTATGCGTGGTCGGAGACGTATGTCTCTCCCGCCGCAGGAACAAGGGCCGCCATACTGTTGTGTCTCTGCACTCCTCGATCTCGGAGAGAGCTCGGAAGATCGGGTTCGACGGCCTTGCACCGATTATCTGGCACAAGATCGCCAACGCAGTCTTTGAGGCAAATGGAAACGGCGCCGGGTTCCTTGGTAAGCCGTATGAGCCGAATGCCGTCATCAAGAACGACATCGAATTCGTTCTGCTGTTGCGGAAGCCCGGCGGCTACCGGAGCCCGTCGATGGAAACGCGGCTTCTCAGCTTGATCTCGGCAGAGAACCATAGGATTTGGTTCCAGCAGATCTGGACAGGGATCACTGGTGCCTCGACGCGCGAGCACCCGGCGCCCTTCCCTCTCGAAGTTGCGAGCCGCCTGGTGCAGATGTTCAGCTTCGTTGGCGACACTGTCCTCGACCCATTCGCTGGCACGGGAACGACGAGCTTGGCATCCGCCCTTCATGGTAGGAACAGCATCGGGATCGAGATTGACTCCCAGTACCTCGAGCAGTCTGTCGATCGTCTGACGGCCAAGTTGCCACACGGCGCGTCCCTTGAGTCGGGTGCACTGACTACCGCCGCAGTCGAGGCCGCATAGTGGCGCCGAAGGCCCCGGCCTCGCTCGCACAGGTGCCGCTAACGCAGAAGCTCCTCGCTAACTCGTCCCCCACGCTCGACGCTTACGTCGCCGCCGTCAGCGAGTACTACCGACGATCTCGCAGCCTCGCTGCTGGCACCAAGAAGCGGTCGCAACTCGTCCTCGGTGCGGCACTAGGTCGGGCTGCCGCCACCGAGCTGCGACGGAGGCTGCCGAGGCTTACCGCTCGCACCACCGAGACAGCGGTCGCCGGGGCGCTTCGCGTCGTCAAAGCGGACGTGTCTGAGTTCCACAAGCTTGACGGACTTCGCTTGGCGATCGAGGTCAAGCCGATCAACCTAGCGGTGGGTCGAGCGATCTGGAATCGCTTCGGCGACATCCGGACGTTCGCGGTCAACCTTCACATCAAGTTCCCGTTCGCCGTCGTCGGCGGGATCCTCGCGATCCCCACTTTCGAGTGGAAGGAGGGCCGCGAGCTCACGACAGACCATCTCATCCGGCGTGCAACCGAGAGACTTGCACGAAGCGCGGGACGGCGAAATGAAGGAGACCCGCCCCATCTCCTCGAGGGCGTGGCTGTCGTTGCATACGACCCGCATTCAGGAGCTATCTCCGATGAGCTGCCTGCACAGGGGACTGGTCTTCGGTGGGAGGAGTTCATCGACGCCATGGTTGCCGCGTATGTCGCCAGATTCGAGGGCGTCGAGGAGGCGGTAAAGGCGGCCCTCACCGAGGACGGTGACTAAGAGGCCTCGTCGGCCCGGGCCTCGCCATGCGCGCCACCGAATCGAGCCGGCACTAGCCGGGCACGACCGCGGGGGCGTCTGCAAAGAGCGCTGAGAACAAGATGACGTCATGGCGTCGATTCACCATAGCGTCAGAAGCGCCGTCAACTGTCACCTGGCGGGATGCTCCGGCCGGCAGATCAGCCCCGTTCGAGGCCACCCCAGACAAGAGGTCCTCCGGCCCAAGCTTCCGACCCCGACCGCCTCGAAACCACTCTCGATTCTGCGCTGTCCAGCCGACGGAACCGAATGGCGAGGTCCGGTCCGGCGGCAGGATGGCAACAACGACTGCTGGGATGGGTGACAGCGCCACGATCCTTCGTGCAGATGCCTCTAGAGAGACCTTGCCTTCCCTTGCAACTTGCGCGGTGAAATCCACGAGTTCTCGAGCGGAAACCATCGGCCGTCGGACCTTCGCCTGAAGCGCAGCGATCGGCAAGAGGAGACTCGACGCGAATTCGTTGCACAGAGTCTCGAGCTTCCAGTACTCCCGCGTGCCTGTTGGGCGGTACCCAAACCGCGCTTCGACTAGATAATGCCCGATCTCGTGGGCGACGGTGAACCTCTCTCGCGGCCCCAGCAGTATCGGCTCACTTCGCGCCTGGCCCGGCAGGACGATGGTCCAGTTGCCGCCGCGGTGCTCGAGGCGGCCTAGGTGGGGGCCTGATGCGCGTCCTTCCCCGACAATGCCGATTCCAAGGCGCCCAACCAGAGCGAAGAGGTCGATGGGAAAGGTCCCGACTGATAGTGCCTCGGCGTCACCCAATAGCGCTCGCCGAATTGCAACGTCCCGCTCAGAGTCACTCACTGACATAGGAAAGTAGCGTCGGGGCCCCGCCTGGGTAGAACGATTGAGCAGACGCACGCGCTGCGATCTGCTCCACCGGACGAACCCGAAGCTGATACAAGGGCGACGCAGACTGAGTAGTCATTTCGTGGGCAAGCGAATGGACCGCTTCTTCGATCGTGCCGGAGGACGGTTCCATGCGAACAACGCAGAGCTCGATCGCGCGACCCAGTGCCTGAAGCAGATTGGCACTCTTCAGTCTGTCTCGGACATCCGGATCGATGGCCACGAGGATCCGCCATAGGCGGCGGAACCGATCCTTCTGCGCTCGGAGATGCCCACCTGTAATTCCGTGATCGCCGTGGTCGCCCTCAAACGCGTCGAGCGAGTGCACGTCTCCGTGGACGAGGACTTGCACCTCGGCAATCTTAGTGTTCATCCTCCGAGGCGGACAATAGATGACGAGTGAGCCGGGCTCCAATCCAAAGTCCCGCTCAAGAGATCGAACCGCAGCCAATCTGTTCTGTGCGCCGATCGCGGCGCGTTTTCTAGCGTCCGGCTCGTCAATCGGCCCCGCATAGAGGTTCTGCACCTTAAGGGCAGCGTCCGCGAGTCGGTACTCAAACCCGGTGAAGAGCTCCTTGTGAAGGCGACGACGCCTTAGGCGTTGGATGAGTCTTTGCGCGCCTTCGAGCCGAGCGGTGGTCTCCACAGATGAGGACTTCTTGGCGGCCTCGACCAT
Source organism: Chloroflexota bacterium (assembly GCA_016200745.1). Lineage (GTDB taxonomy): Bacteria > Chloroflexota > Limnocylindria > Limnocylindrales > CSP1-4 > SPCO01. The sequence goes on from JACQEF010000027.1 coordinate 4,677, forward strand.
GTCTTCGAAGAGTCGGAACATTGAGAAGTCCGACACGTCCAGAAGTTGTTCCGGCAGATTCCCCAGGAATTCCCTCGCGTCGCCCGTTTGGGCCGCGTCCAGTTCCGCGAGCACTCGCTCGAGCATCGCAGCTGCGCTCAGCTTCGTGCGATGGAAGAGGGCTATCTCGGAGAGCTGATAACGACTCTCCAACAGATCAAGGATGGCTGTCACGGCATCTGTCCGAATTCGTGGACCCGAGCGGAGATTGATAACCAACCGAGCATCTGAACCTTCGCTCGTTTCGCGCGTCCGGATCTCGATGTACTCGAGCAGGCGCGAGTCGACCTCCCTTCGCTTCCCGAGGTGGTACCAGTCTCGGTGAAGATAGTCGAGAAGATCGGCACAGATCGTGTTTCCGATTATGTCTCTGCAAACGGCGAGTCTGAATTGGTCCGTCGAGCGAAGCGCCAGTCCGTCCTTGGAAATCAGGTGCTTGACGATCTCGCTGGCGCTCAGCGCTCGTCCGTCAGAGTCCTTGAGACCCGATTGGGCGGCCGCGCGGACGAACAACTTGTCGATAAGCTTGCGCAGGGTCGGTTCGTATGGTTCGCCGTTCCACTGGATTCGGTCGAGGATCAAGTCCAGTCGCGCATCAGCATCGTGCGGTGGAAGCAGGCCAAGTTCGTCTTCGAGTGTGTGACCTGCAGGCAGGTGACCGATGTCATGCAGAAGAGCGCCAAGTCGAACGAAAGCGCGCTCCGCCTCGTTCAGGCGCTGGCCGAGACTCCAGGCGCCAACGGTGTCGGCTGGATCTGGTACGACCCCGCTCGAGTTTCGCTTGATGGCATCGATCAGCTCCTGGGCGACGTGCAGAGTCCCGACTGCGTGCTCAAACCGAGTGTGGGTGGCACCTCTGTAGACGACGTAGGTCTGGCCGAGCTGGTAGACGGAACCAAGCCTCTGGAACGCAGGGTGGTCGACGATGTCAACCTCGCGCTGGGTGAGCCGGACGAGACCGTGAACGGGAACGAAGATCTCTTGCCATCGCACGCGGCCGACGGCCTCGGGTGGGCTCGCGTCGGGCCGAGGCTCGGCCGGGACGCTCTTTTCCGTCTGCGTTCGCGTCCGGCGCCTGGGAGTTCCGGCCGCGGACGGAAGCTCAAGTTGTCCCTCATCTACGCTCACGTCGTGAAGCCCCCCTCGCAACTGGCCACCGACGGAAGCATACGCCCGGGCGCTTAACGCTCCGTGGGCGTTCGGGCCTAGTCTAGAACGAATGTTCGAACGGTGCCGGACGATCGAGGCCACTCGCGAGTGGGCCGTTACCCGGGCACGACCCTACGGTCCCCCACAGGCCAGCTCTGATCAGCCACGCGACCGCGGATACGAGGCTGGCAACCACCCAGGCAATAGGGGTGTAGTCACCAAGCCTCAGTGCTCTCGCTCAGGAGCTCTATGTGATCGCCACACGAGCGCGCGTAGCTGACGCCGCTCTACAGAGTATCTTGAGACCAGCAGCCGCCGGGGCTCTTTATTCTTTACCCGTCTGCCGTCGCTAGGGACACAAATGAATCAGGCTGACATAGACGAGGCCGTCCGAGTCCTAGGTGTCACCTCGGTCATCCCACTTGGCCGAGGCGGTCAGAAACTTGTGGCAGGTGCCAACTTGTCCAGCGATTCCGTTGTCCTCAAGCTGGTCGAGATCGCAGGGCCGCATGCCACAGTCACCCTCGCCCGAGCGAAACGCGAAGTCGATCTCCTGGGCCGCGTACGCCATCCCAATGTCGTGGGCCTTCGAAGCCCGCTAGTCGAGATCGGTAGTCCGCCACGCTTGGTCGCGTGGCTCGAGGAACGGCTGGACGGCCAGGATCTCGGCGTTGGTTTCGGTCGACGATGGAGTTGGGCCGAAACGCGGAGCCTGGTTGGCGATGTGCTGGAAGGGCTCGACGCTCTGCACTCGGAGAAGGTCGTTCATCGCGACCTAAGTCCAGGCAACATTCGTCACACCTCCGGCGGTCGGTTTGTGATCATGGATCCCGGCATTGCCCGCTGGATCGAGGAATCGAGCTTGACTGGCGCATTCGATCCCGGCACGCCTGGATACATGTCGCCAGAGCACGTTGTCGACGGCGTTCATCCCACGGCCGCGTCCGACCTGTTCTGCCTAGGGATCTTGGCGTACCAAGCGCTATCGATGGCACAGCCGATTCCATTCACGGGGGACCGAGTGGACTACGCGGATAGGCTCCGGGGCACTCAGGCCGAGTCGGTCGCTTCTGTGACCACCGGCCTCTCGTCAGACCAGTGTGCGTTTGTGGATCGACTCCTGAAACGGCAGGTCGCACGCCGCTTCATCACCGTCGATGAGGCACGACGGGCGTTGGCGACCCTATGAGACTTCTGCTCCACGATACGGGCCACAACGCCCGAACCGCCTGGGCGTTGACGCTACTTCAAGACCGCGTAATAGAGGGCATCGTCCTTTCCGCGTTCGATACTCCACGGACGCCCCTCCGGAGACACTGGCCAGCATCAAGAGTAGTTGAGGCCCTCCAACGTGCCGGCGGCGAAGTGCTGCTTGATGTCGGAACCCACGCCGTAACGCTACCTACGACGAATCGGCTCGACGCCTACGACACGTGGGAGCTGTGGCCGGGCGCACGCGGTGACCTAGGCAGCGCGGCCGGTAGACAGGCGCACGCCGAACGCGTCGTCGCGCGGCAACAAGACTTGGGGCTCGCTCCGATCGCGCCGACCGTTGGCATCCGCGACCCGCTAGGACCCGAGGCCCAGACAGCGCTCGACCTGTTGGATCGCGCCCAGGCACTCGACCCTGCGGCCATCGCGCTCGTCATCGGCCGTCCAGAATGCTGGGCGGCCGGCCTTCGCCTGGACGACTTCGTTGGACAGCTTGTTCAACGAGAACCGCAACGAGTCTTTCTCGGCGTGCTCCGCGGGAGCCTGGACTACCCGGTTTCAGGGGTCGTCGCTGCTGAGGTGGAAGGGATCTGCCGAACGACACAGTCCCTGAGTCTTAGGTCGCAGGTTGGGGTGCTTCAAGCGGACTTCTGCGGTCTACCGGCGGTCGCCGCGGGCGCCACGGACCTCGGCACGGGTTGGTATCTCCGACAACGCCTCCTAGCACCGGACGCCTTTCGAACAAACACCGGAACACGCCGGAACTCAAGTCGGATTACGCACCAGGGTCTGATGGCGGTGATGAAGCGCCGAGAGGCTGAGGCGCTCCTTCGAAGAGACGCTGCGATGTCGTCGCGACTGGTACCCGGTCGTCTTCCCCCGGATAACACGCTATGGCGTCATCACCTCGAGCGGTTGAGAGCGATCGCAGTCGCGGTCGGTTCTGCGGGCGGTCTGACGGATCGCGTCGACTACCTCAGCGCGGCGTACGACACGGCCACCGTCGACTTCGCGCGCGCTCGAGGCCTACTTGGCCACCTCGAGTTCGATGAGTCTCAGTGGATCCTCCCGTACCGCTCTGGATTGGCGGACTTCGCCCTCGCCGAAGGGCTGTGAACGTGCGACGAAGGCAGCGAAGGCCATTTCTGAGGCCCAGAAGCGCATTGGGCGTCTAGGGAGCTGGATCCGGGGTCGGACTCTCCATCGTTTGCCTATGACCAGCCCAACATGCATGCGCCGCGCTTCAGTCGCGACGTCGTTTGTTGATCGAGGTACTGAACCGAGGACGAGGGTCGAGTGGTCCGCCCAAGCACCATATCCAGCCGCTTGATGGAGACCGCGACGCCAATCCCGCACCTTCGTCTCGTAAGCGAAGAGGCGCCCTAGCGGTTGAAGCGCCTCGTGTCGCACATAACCACGCCGAAATCGCCTAATCGCGCCAGTGCCTTCGAGCCGACTGAAAGTAGTGGCGAGGTCGCGCTCCGTCGCGCCGACTTGCTCTGCCACCCAACGTGACGTCCTCGGGCGATACGCACTGAGCGATGCGACTATCGCGGCATCGGTCTGCGTGGTGATCGGCAAGATCGACGCTCTCACCCTCCGCTCGACCGCCGCTCCCGCCGCCAGCAGTACGACCAAGTCGGGAACTCCGAACGGCCCGGGGAACTCGGGGATCACGATCACCGTCTCGGCGTGCCGTCCTCTTGCCGTGGCCAGAGCACGAGCGGTCGGTGCGAGCAGCGCCTCGACTCCCGGCTCAAAGGGCCGACCAAGCTTGGGAGGCGCAGCGAGTTCGATGAGATCAGTGATGGCGAGACCCTTGATCAAGGAGTCTTGGGGATGGCGGCCCGATGGTACGCGCGTTCCACGACCTCATCCCAGGGTACGCCGGGCTTCACGGTGGTCACTTCGTGCAAGCCTCCCGCGGCCCCAATCCGCACACGGCGGGCAGCGAGGACCAAGGTCATCTCGGCACGCCCGTCCCGTCTCGCCAGGCACCAGCTCCGATGAGCCACGCGACCGCAAAGAACCACAGCGCTGACAGGATCGCGACGAGGAGCAGCGCCAGGAGCCACGGCGCCGGGGCGACCCAGCCGGCGAGGACGGCCACGGCGGCGCCGAGGGCGAGGGCGGCGGTGAGCGGGCGGTACACGGAGGCGAGGCGGACCGCATCGTCGAGCGAGCGCGCGGTGAGAACCAGCGCCAAGAGCCCCAGGGCGACCGAGCCGGAGAGGAGCCAGGCCGTGGCTGCCGGGGTGACGGGGTCGTGGGCGTGCTCGACGAGGCTGACGATCGCGGCGCCGGCGGCGGTGATCGCGAGGGTGATCGGCAGGTGGCTGAGCATCCAGGCGGCGATCGAGCCGCGGGAGCTTCGGGGCAGGCGGCGGCCGACGAGGTCGAAGTAGAGCCACCACAGGCCGAGGCCGATGACGAGGGCCAGCATCCCGGTCACGATCGTCAGCGCGTCGGGCTCGGCCGCGGAGAGGCCGGTCACCACGCCGAGGATGACCTCACCGAGGACGATGATCACGAACAGGCCGAAGCGCTCGACGAGTGATTCGGTGGGCAGGATGGCCGAGCTGATGCCGCCGGTCCGCACGCGGCCGGCGATCTCGATGTGGATGACCCACGCGATCGCGAAGACCGCCCAGACCACCAGCCGGGGATCCGGCGGGAGGACCGCAGTCGCGGCCACGACGACGGTCGAGATCACCATGGCGACGACGTAGTAGAACGTGATCGAGAGGTACTCGGGACGGTCTCGTCGGTCGAGCTCTCGAACGCGCCACCACTGCCACGTCATGACCGCCAGGAACGCCGCGTAGACGATCGCGAACTGGCTGCCGGTCGAGTCGGCGGCCTTCGTCGTGAACACCGCGAGCAGCGCGAGGATCCCCATCTGGAGGAACACCACTAACCGCGTCCGGCCGTCCTCGCGGCCGTGCAGCTCCACGTACAGCGAGCCGTTGAACCAGGCGAACCAGACCATCCCGAAGACGACGCCGAACTCGATGAACCCGCGGACCGAGATGTCGCTCGCGAGCTGCGTCGACAGCGCCCCGATGACCGCGACGTAGACGAGGTCGTAGAAGAGCTCGAGGTTGCTGACGGTCCGGTCCTTGATGACCGCGCCGTGCGGCCGCGGCGGCGCGAACAGCCAGCGCTTGAACTGCAGCTTGCCGGGGCTCGGCTGGGACGCCATGCGCGGGAGGATACCGGCGGCGCGGGCCCGAGACTACGGAATCGGTTTGGTCGGGTCGTGCAGCGGAAGCAGGCCGCCGTCGAACAGCGTTCGATTGCCAAGGGCCACGCCCAGGTCGACGCGGACGCGCGTTGCCGGGTTGCTGGGACAGGCCTGGGTGCCGCCGAGCGCTCGGACGGTGAAGATCACGAGGACCGCGGCGTCCGAGGCCACGATCTGGGGACCGAGGATCCGCCCGTCCGCCGAGCGCCCGCCGGCGCAGTTGAGCTCGGTGACGAGCGCGTCGAACGTCTGGGTCGTCGGGCCCGGCGAGCCCGGTCCGCCCCAGGTCCACGTCGCGATGCCGATCCCGTCCGGCAAGACCAGCTGCGGCCGGCAGTCGCCCCACCCGTCGACCTTCCAGCCGCTCGCACCGTTGCTGACGCTCACGCTCTTCATCCCGAGATCGCCACCGACGGTGACGAACTCGGCGCCAGTCGCGTCCATGCCGGTCATCGTCCAGCCGCTGTCCGGCAGGAAGTCGATGTCCGGGCCGCTCGCCGAGACGTGCGCCCGCAGGGCGGCGGCGGCCGGGTTATCGAGGAGCTCGTCGTGTCCCTGCGGCGCCGTCATTAGCGCGGGCGAGAACGGGAAGCGGCCGCAGGTGTAGGCGAGGTCCCCCGGCCCAGGACTGGCGCTCGGACTGGCGGTTCCGCCCGGACCACCACGCGCGCAGCCGGCGACGATCAGAACGAGCGCGAGCAACCCCAGCACCCGACCGAGGCCTCGAGCGTTCACCGATCCTCCCAGATGCGTGGCGACCTGACCGGCAGCCTACTCCCCCGTGGTCGGGGCGTAGACTCCGAATGCCGATGGCGGTCGACAGGACGGAGCGCAGCGTCCCGCCGCTCGTCCCACGCCGTGGGGCGAACGCGAATCCCGCCGCCCCGCGATCGCTCCCCACCCTCCGCGCCGAGTGGTCCGGGCTGCGGTTCGCGTACACGCTCACCCGACTCGACGACCTCATCGTCGAGGACGTGACCGAGGGAGCTCGCGAGCTCCTCGGCCTCCCGATGGAGCGCATCGTGGGCATGCCGGCACTCGAGCTCGTGGATCCGAAGGATCGGGCCGGCGTCCAGGCGGCCGTCGAGGCGCTCCGGAGCGGAGGGATCGACTTCTTCATGGCCCACCGCCGCGGATTCGGGGCACGCGACCCGAGCAAGGGCTATGCGGTCTGGGTGTACGCCATGGACCTCGGGGGCGTTCGGTATGCCCTGTCGAGGTGGATGGACGCGGAGGCGCTGGCCCGGGTGGAGCCGGAGTCGGTCGACGCCCTGGCGCGGTGCGCCGCGATCGCCCTGGTCGACGGTCGCGGCGTCGTCAAGGCGGTCGTCGAGCACATCGACCTCGGGCTCGCGGTGAGGGAGCTCGTGGGCAGGCCGATCCTGCCGGCTGCGGAGCTGCAGCGGATCCTCGACCAACCGGACATCGGGACCATCCGCGCGCGTGGCCTGTCCGTGGCGGGGCCGGTGACTGTTCCCCGGCGGGCGGGCGGGACGATGACCCTGAAGGGCGTCGCGACGGCACTCGTTGGCTCCGACCATTGGCTCGTGGCGCTGCTGGACCTCGATGCCCCACCGAGCGGGCGCGAGGCGGAGCTCGAAGGGCACCTGTGGCGGATTGCGGCCGAGATCGAGGCCAGCGGCCTCCTCCTCCGGGCAGGGTCTATGCCGCAGGTCGCGCTGGCGCGCGTCCCGGCAGTCTCGGCCCTGAGCGCACGGCAGTGGGAGGTGCTGCGCCGGCTCGTTGCCGGGCAGCGCGTCCCGACGATCGCCAGGGAGCTGTACGTCGCCCAGTCCACGGTTCGCAACCACCTCTCGGCAATCTTCGAGCGGTTCGGCGTCCACTCGCAGCCGGAGCTGCTGGCGCGCCTCCGCTCAACGGACGCTCTGCCCGCCTCAACGGACGCTCTGCCCATGGCCTGAGCCCGCCGGCTCCGGCAGCCTCCGGGACGTGCCCCCTCGCAGTGCCGGCGGACCCTCGGCCACGGGAGACCGGTTCATCGCCGTCGCCGATCGGCTCGTGGCGCCGGTCATCCTCCTGTCGCACGCCGGCGAGGTCCGGTACGTGAACCCGGCGGTCGCCACGCTCTTCCACCAGGAGCGTGGCTGGCTGGTCGGCCGGCGCTTCGCCGAGATCACCCACCCGGCCGACCGTGTCCGCCTCCGCCAGCTGTTGCGAAACGCCGCCGCGGGGAAGCCGAGCGGCCGGAGCATCGTGCTGCGTGCCAGGGCCCACCCGGTCCTCGACTGGCGGGTCCTCGAGTGCACCGCTGACAAGATCGATGACGACGAGGTTCGCGGACTCCTCCTGTCCGTCCATGACGTCACCGCGAGCCGCGCAGAGAACCTCGCCCTCGCCGAGATCGCCTATCGCGATCCGCTCACCGGCTTGCCGAACCGGGCTCGGATCGTCGCCGACCTGACCGAGCGTCTCCATCTCGACGGCGCGCTGGCCCTCGCGATGATCAGCATCGACCGGCTCAGCCTGGCCGAGGACTCGATCGGCCGCGTCGGCGCCGAGGGCTTCATCGACGGCGTCGGCCGGCGGCTCCAGGCGGCGCTGCCCGCCGGCGCCCTCCTCGGCCGGCTGGAGGGCGGGACTTTCGCCGCGATCCTGCCGGCCAGCGATGCGCACGGGGCCTCGGCCATGGCCTGGCGGATCCTCGAGCGGGTCCGCGGACCGCTGTTCGTCGGGGCGCGCGAGCTCAACCCGACGGTCAGCATCGGCATGGCCAGGCGCGACCTCGACGCGACCGTCGAATCCCTGTTCTGGGACGCAGGCCTCGCCCTCCATCGCGCGGAGGCTCGTGGCGGTGGCCGGGTCGAGACGTTCGCGAACGGCCTCCGGCGGGAGGTCGTCGCTCGTCTCGAGATCGAGGCGGATCTGCGCCGGGCGATCGCCGACCGCTCGATGTCGCTCGCGTTCCAGCCGATCGTCCGCCTCACGGACCGGTCGGTCACTGGCTCCGAGGCGCTCCTCCGCTGGCATCACCCACGGGGTGATCTCCAGCCTGCGGACTTCGTCCCGATCGCCGAGGAGGCGGGCCTCATCGTGCCCCTCGGCGAGTGGGTCACAGGCGAGGCGGCTCGCGTGGCTGGCGAGGCTCCGGGCCAACGCGTCTCGGTCAACCTCTCGCCCCGCCAGCTGGCGACCCCCGGACTGACCCGGATCCTCGATGGGCTCGTGACGGCGCGGACCGGTCGCGACGCCGTCCAGTTCGAGATCACCGAGACGCTGCTCATCGCCGAGTGGGAGTACACGGCCGGCGTCCTCGCCGAGCTTCGTCGGCTGGGCTACCGCGTCGGCCTCGACGACTTCGGCACGGGATACTCCTCGCTCGCCTACCTCCGCCGTCTGCCTCTCGACTTCCTGAAGATCGACCGATCCCTCGTCGCGGACGTCGACGGCGACCGTCAGGCGCGGGCGGTCATCGGCGCGGTCATCCAGGTGGCCGGCGCCCTTGACCTCGCGGTCGTCGCCGAAGGCGTCGAACGCGAGAGCCAGGCGGAGGTCCTCCTCGAGCTCGGCGCCGATCAGGCCTAGGGCCACCTCTTCGGCGTCGCGCAGGAGCTGCCCACCGCGGCGGAGCGAACAGCCAGCGCTTGAATTCGGGCGTGGCGACACTCTCGCGAGATGGCGTCGGTGGAGGATGTCGAGCCCCCGAATGTCATGTGGAGGTTGACATCGGCCCCAGACTGATCGAAGCCACATCGTAGGAGGGAGCGATGCCGGAGTTCAGCGCGCTTGGTTGGGCTGGCCTGGTCCTGGTCGTCGTCGGGTTGGTCTTGGTCCTGTTCGACTACGTTGACGCGAAGCGGA
>JACQEF010000028.1 GCA_016200745.1 Chloroflexota bacterium
CCCGCGGGGTGTCGAAGTCCGGCTCCCCCACCCCGAGGCTGATGACGTCGTCCATCGTCGCCAGGATGTCGAAGAACCGGCGGATGCCGGACGCGGGAACGTCGCGGACGCGCTGGGCGAGGGCCCGCTCGGCGAGCCCGGGCCGAACGTCGCGCGGCGCGGAGGCAGGCGGCCCGGCGGGCCGGTCGGTCGTCGTCACCCGCCAAGCCTAGAGCATCGGGCCCGGCCGGGCGGCGCGACGCGTCGATGGCGTCGCGCACGCAGGGCGCGGGGAGCGGTGGCCGCCCGTCAGGACGCCGTGATCGCCTCCGCGGGGTCGGCCGCCGGCATCGTCTCGACCGGCGCCGGGGCCACGGGGGCCATCCTCGCTCGGCCGGCCCGTTCGGCGCGCTCGCGGATCCCGAGCATCTGCCGTCGCGTCATCAGGAAGACGCCGAACCCGAACACCGGCGTGGCGACGGCGGACAACGGGGTACCCGCTCCGTACCAGACCCGGACGCGTTCGATGAGCCGGGTCCGTCCGTCGGGTAGCGGGTCCAGCACGAACGCCCAGCTCGCCGCGAAGTCCGGCGGTGTCGTCCGCATGAACGAACCCGACGCCTGCAGGCCGAGCGGGACGGGTTCCGGGCGCTCGGCGAAGGCGGCCGCGTGCGCGGCGGTGATGGCGGTGTCGGTGTAGACGGCAAGGGCCCGGCCCTCGTCGAGCACGCGAACCTCGAAGCCACCGCCCGGGAAGGTCGGCAGGATATCGCCGACCTTGAGCGACTGAAGCTCCGGGATGATCACGTCGGCACTGCGGCCCTTCATGTCGAGCTGGTCGTAGCTGTACCAGCCGGCTCGTTCGTAGCCCATCTGGACGAGCCACGGCCAAACGGCGGACGGCGGCGCGGCGATCTCGATCCCGCGCGTCTCCGTGTGCGACGGGTCCGGCACCAGGTCGTCACCGGGCAGGAGCCGGTCGACGTCGGCCGGGTCCACGCCCCAGCTCGATCGCCAGCGATTGAGGCCTCGAACGGCAGCGATCGCCGCCGAGACGATCGCCCCGAGCAGCGCGAGCCGGATCATGGTTCTGAACATGGGTCACCTCCAGGAGGAGCATCGTCGGCCGCGACGGGCGCTCGCGGCAAGAGCCGGACGGACCGAAGCCGCTAGGCGGCGCGTGCCCCGGGCGCTGGCGTGGACGGGTCCGCGGCCCGCGCGAGGTCCGCCGGTTCCAGCGAGCGCCACGCCGCGCCGGCCGTGATGGCCTCGTACCCGCGCGCCAGCCCGAGCAGCTCTGCCTCCGACCAGGCCGCACCGATCAGCTGGAGCCCGACCGGCAGGCCCTCGGCCAGCCCGCACGGCACCGACACCCCGGGCAGGCCGGCCATGTTGACCGGCAGGGTACAGGCGTCGGACAGGTACATCGCGACCGGATCGTCCATGCGCGCCCCGAACGGGAACGCGACGGTCGGCGAGGTCGGTGCGACGAGGGCGTCGAAGCCCTGCGCCCAGAGGGCGTCGAAGTCGCCCTTGATCAGCGTCCGGACCTTCTGGGCCTTGAGGTAGTACGCGTCGTAGTAGCCGGCGGACAGGGCGTAGGTCCCGAGCATGACGCGGCGCTTGACCTCGTCCCCGAAGCCGGCGCCGCGCGTCGCCAGGTAGTTGGCCAGCACGTCGCCGTCGCGGCGCTGCAACCCGAAGCGGACGCCGTCGTAGCGCGCCAGGTTCGCCGAAGCCTCGGCCGGCGCCACGATGTAGTAGGTCGCGAGGCCGTAGTCCGTGTGGGGCAGGCTGACGTCCTCGACCGTGGCCCCGGCCGCCTCCAGCGCGGCCACGGCCTCGCGGACGCGCGCCTCGACCGCGGGCTCCATCCCGGCCACGAAGTACTCGCGTGGCATGCCGAATCGCTTGCCGCGCAGGGTCGCGGCCGCCTCGTCGTCGCCCGCGGGCAGATTGCCAAGGGCAGCCGGCACCGGAACCGGCGACGAGGTGGAGTCGCGATCGTCACGGCCGGCGATCGCATGGAGCAGCGCGCCGGCGTCGCGCACGTCCCGCGCGAACGGCCCGATCTGGTCGAGCGAGCTCGCGAACGCGACGATCCCATACCGGCTGACACGCCCGTAGGTCGGCTTCATCCCCACGACGCCGCACAGCGCGGCCGGCTGGCGGATGGAGCCACCCGTGTCGGTGCCGATCGACAGTGGGGCGTGGAACGCCGCGACCGCGACCGCGGAGCCGCCGCTGCTGCCGCCCGGAACCCGGTCGAGCGCCCAGGGGTTGGCGGTCGGCCCGAACGCCGAGTGCTCCGTCGACGAGCCCATCGCGAACTCGTCCATGTTGGTCTTGCCGAGGATGACGGCGCCGGCCTCGCGGAGGCGCTCGGTGATGTGGGCGTCGTACGGGGAGCGATAGCCTTCGAGGATCCGCGAGCCGGCGGTGCACTGGCCGCCCGCCACCGAGACGAGGTCCTTGAGCGCCACCGGGATCCCCAGGAGGGCCGGCAGTCGCGCAAGAGCAGCGGCGCCATCAGCTCGCGCGGCGACGATCCGCGCATCCGCGGCGTCCGCCTCCTCGAGCGCCCGCGCGCGATCGATCGTCAGCCAGGCGTGGAGCGCCCGGTTGTCACGTTCCGCGGCGTCGAGGTGCGCTTCAGTCAGCGCCCGCGCGGAGAGGTCACCGGCGCGCAGGAGCGCGGCCATCTCGTGGGCGTGGAGCCGGGTCGGGTCGGCCATGAGCGTCAGCGCTCGTCCAGGATGGCGGGCACGACGATGAACTCGCCGTCGTGCGCGGGCGCATTGGCGAGCACGGCAGCGGTGAGCAGTGACGGTCGCACGACGTCGTCACGCAGGATGTTCTCGAGCTCGATCGTCTGCGCGGTGGGGGCGATGTGATCGGTCGCCAGCTCCGCGAGGATCGCGTACTGGTCGAGGATGTGGTTGAGCTGGCCTTCGAACACCTGGAGCTCGGCCTCGCTCAGGCCCAGGCGCGCAAGGTGCGCGACGTGTTCGACGTCGGTGCGGGACAGGCTGGCCATCGGCCGATGATAGGGGGCGACCGCCGGATCAAGATGCGGTTCGTCGCGGGGCACCCGCAGTGCGTCCCCTTGATCGCCGAGGCGGACGGGGCGGTCGTCGGGACCGGTGTGGCGACGCTCAACGGCCCGGTGGCCTGGATCGGCACGATCTGGGTCGATCCCGGGTGGCGCCGCCGAGGCCTCGGACGGGCGCTGACCGAGGCGACGATGGCGGCCGGCGAGGCGGCCGGCTGCCGGACGTTCGTGCTGGTCGCCACCCGGGTCGGGCAGCCGCTGTACGAGCGGCTCGGGTTCGAACTCCAGACCTGGTACCACATCAAGGAGGCGCCGGGTCTCGCGGCGGACACGGCGACCCAGGACGAACGACCCGTAACCGCGCCCGTGCGCCCGTTCCGCGCGGCCGACCTGCCGGCGATGGCGGCCCTCGACCGCGCCGCCACCGGCGAGGACCGGCGACACCTCCTCGAAGCGTTTGTGGCACCGGACACGGCGCTGTGCCTCGATCGACCGGACGGGAGCCTCGGCGGCTTCGTGATCCGCGCTCCATGGGGTGGCGGCGCGACGATCGCGCCCGACCTGGCCGACGCCATGGCGGTGCTTCGGGCGCGCAGGCTGGCCGCCGGTCCCGACAAGCGGGTACGCGTTGGCCTGCTCGCCGAGAACGAGGCGGGTCGGGAACGGCTGAGGTCCGAGGGCTGGTCCGATGTCTGGCAGGGCCCGCGGATGATCCTCGGCCCGATGCCGGACTGGTCCCCGAGCGCGATCTGGGGCCAGTTCGACCACGCGGTCGGCTGAGGTCGGGCGCCCCTCGAACGAAAGTCCCGGTCCCGGACGGCGCCGGCGACCCGATGGACCCATGGCCCCGAGAGCGCGGCTCGGGCATCCTTCAGGCACCAGTCCTGGACCGTTTCACGGGGAGCTGCGCAGCTGATGATCGAGACCGCCTGCCTCCAGTGCGGCACGCCCGCCGGGAGCAGTCGCGCGAGCTTCTGCCGGCGGTGTGGCCTCCCCTACGGCGAGCCGCCACGACGCGACGTCGAGCTTCCCGCCTGTCCGGTCTGCTACCAGTCCGTCGACGACGACGGCCGACTGCCGAGTCTGGAGCACTTCGGGCTGCGCGTCGACCTGGTCCGCCATCGCGCGGAGCACGACGTCCACCCCGTTGGCGATGACGACTGGCTCGAGACGCTACGGGTTGGCGACCAGATCCGGATCGGGCGGTGGTCGGCGCCGTTCGACGTCGTCCGGCGCTACCTCGTGACCGGCCAGGTCGAGGCCGGACGCGGCCGGGCGCTGGCCCACGACGCGATCGTCAACGCCATGACCCAGATCCGCCGCTGGGGCGCCAACGGCCAGATCTTCGGCGACAACCCCGAGTGGGCCGACGCCCGCGCGGCGGTCGCCCAGCTCATGGAGCGCTACGCGGCTCGTCGCAGCTAGAGAGCGCTATGCAAGCGCGCAATCGGCCGTAGGCCCGAGCGCCGACAAGCCACGGGCGGTTCGCATTCGCGCCCATCAAGGAGAAGCCGTCTCGATGGTTTGGACGACAGCGTCAAATGAACCACCGACGACTGTCTCCGGCCATCCCTTCCCCGCCGCTGGACCAACAACCTTACCGTTGACTTCGCGGAGGTAGCCCTGACCTCCAAGAACGATGAACGCATCCGGATCGACCATCGAGTCCGGGGCCACCGCGCCGATTCGTTTTGCCCAAGAGACCGTGTTTGCCAGGATGAACCGCACTGACTTCGGTGGAGACTCCATTTCTTGGAGGATCATGGAGTCATGGCACACGACAACCCCTCCCGCCCCATCCCACGGCGGTATCCGCCGGAGCTGAGAGAGCGCGCCGTCCGGCTCGTGTTCGAGACCGC
>JACQEF010000142.1 GCA_016200745.1 Chloroflexota bacterium
GAAAGACCTCAACCGTTTCGCGGTCGATCGTGTCGGAGAGGGAGGCCGCCCAGAACACGGTGCTCCGTTCTTGCTGGCTCCGCTCGCGCAGATCGGTCGCGAGAAAGGGGTACTCGGTCGGGTCGTCCGCGAACTGGACATTGAACGTGATGTCGCCGTCGATGACGCTCCGGCCGCGGATTGCGAGGCCGGCCTTGAACGTGCGGGCGCCTTCGAATGAGTAGGACGGCTGTGGCTGCCAAAAGCTCGTGATGACCTCTGAATGGAGGCGGTGCACGTCGCCCGGGCCCGGGTTCACGCCGTTTCGGACACGCTCCCAGTCGTCCTCAGCAGGAGTGGGGATGCGGTACCCGTCGTCACCGACCCGCACGAGGTGGGCGGCCTCGAGCTGTGCGATGGCTTCCTTCACGCCCGCCACCTGGGAGTCGCCAGCAACCGACGGATGCAGGCAGGCGGCAATGTTCTCGGGCGTCCGATGGACGCTCTTCACGTATTGGAGGAGGCAGATGACCTTTGCAACCGGTTCGGCGAGCGGGTGCGGGTCTCTCACCGACGACGGGATCGCCGCGATCTTGCCCCGGACCTCCGACGCAATGTTGCCCTCGACGAGGTCGTATACCTGGTCCAGGCGCGCAAGGACACCGACATTCGCACTCGCGAGGTCGACCGCTGGATTGATCAGGATCTGCTGGGCCAGCTTGATGATCGTCCGGTTGGCGCCGCCGACGTGCTTGGCGGCGCCACCCTGGGTGCGCAGACCGGACACGACCTGGATGATGAGGTCGATCTGGTAGGGCAACAGCGGGTAGAGATCGATGAACCCCTGTCGCGTGAGCTCCGGGAGTCGGATGTCCGCGGTGAGGCGCGTGCTATCAGTCAGTCGAGCGCGATGGTCATCGAACAGCTTCCCGAGGCTCGCCTGGGCAGTGGCGTTCTTCGCCAGGACGCGCCGGCTCGTGACCTCCGAGATGTCGGACGGTTCGAGGTGGACCTGCAGTGGGAAACGGTCCATGAGTCGGGCGAGCTCGATCTGTTTGTCGTCGAGCCCACTGACGAGCTCGCCCAGCTTCTCCTGCGATGTGACAACAAGCCAGTGCTTGCCGCGACCGACCCGCCCGAGGCTCTGCACGATCGCCTGGAGGTCGAGCATCTTCTGAACATCGCGGGCAACGAACTGTCCGACCTCATCGACGACGAACAGCAGCGCCTTCCCCGAGCGGCGGCGCTTCATGAGCTCCGTCGCGCGCTCGGCCAGCCTGTTCGGGGTGACGTCGGCGCGACCCTTCACCGAGCTCACCCACGAGTCGGGCGCCGGGAACGTGGCGGGATCGAGCTCGTGCATCACCCGGCTGGCTTCGCTGAGGGCGAAGGCGACCTTGCCCTTCTCCTCGGCCCAGGCCTTGTTGTAGATCCGGGCGTACTCCTCCTCGAAACGCCCGAGTTGACTCTTCTCTTCGAGCGTGATCTCGAGCTCGGAGAGGTCGAGATCCTTGGCATAGCCGAGGCTCTGGAGGAAGAGTCCATACATGATCTCGGTCAGCGTCTGATTGCCGCTCCGGATCCCGCGATCAGTCGAGACGTCGAAGATGACGGCGTGCGTCGGGATCTGCTCGGTGATCGTATTGAGCAGGACCGCGACCCGGTCGCTGCCGGCACGCTCTGAGAACCGCGTGGCGGCTGGGACGCCGTCCAGCGGGCGATTCTCGATCGAGAGCCCGAGCATCTTCGCGAAGCTCGACTTGCCGGACCCGAAGAATCCGGAGACCCAGACGCCGATGCCTTCGTGCGGCTTATTGGGTGTCTCGCGGTAGACGTCGTAGATCGCCTCGTAGTGAGCACGAATCGGGTCCGTCACCACGTACTCAGCGATCTCCTCGCGCAGGATCTCCTCGTCGGTCTGATCGACCTTGATGACCTCTTCAATCCGACGCTCGATGTCGGTCGCGAAGAGTGTCTTGATCGTTTGCGTGCCCGCCATCAACGAGGACTCCCCTGCTCAGAAGATTTTGGGACGGTAGTTGTGCTCAGCGTCGAGCACACCCATGAAGCGAAGGCCAGAGGCGCCGTCCAGGTCGCCGGGATAGAAGAGCACCGCCGGGGCCTGGACACGACCCTTGAGCTGCTCGAGTAGCGAGAACGTCCGGTAGACCGGGAATAGAGCCCCGGTGCGCACTATGAAGACGATGTCGCGGAGCGGGTCGTCGTCGAGGCACTCTGCCAGCGAGACCCGAGCGACCCGCTTGCCGCGCTGTGTGAGTCTGGTTTCGAGCATTCCGACCTCTCGCCGGAGGTCGAACTCCTCGCCCGGGTCATAGCGAAAGATCGCGTATGGCATGTCGTGGTAAGCGCTCAACTTCGTCCGCGGGTCCGGGAGGGCGAGGATCGGTTCCAGGTCGCGCGTGAGGCGCGTCTTCATCGGATCGAGCAGGCTCATGCGACCATCGACTCCGCATACTCAAGCGCAGTGCGCCTGGGCAGGTCCAGCTCGGCGATGCTGCCGGCGACCTCATAGCGCAGGCGATGGAACTGGTGGAGCCGGAGGATCTCGTGCTCCACGTCGGGCGGTCGCATGAGATACATCCGCCAGTCAGGCGAAGTGATGACCTTCCGCGGCGCCAGGCCGGTGTCGCGCATCGCATGGAGGAGGTAGAGGAAGCTGCGCTCGGGCAGGTGATAGGTGGCGAACTCCTTGGCCACGAGGCCATGCAGCAGCCCAAAGTTCGCGGCCGCTTTGAGCAGCCCACCCGCCACGCGATCGCGGGTTGCGTCCGACCACTGGTGCTCCACAATCCCACCGCGCTCACCGACAGAACGCAGGTAATCGTCCAGCTCGTCTGGTCGAATGCGATAGGCGCCGTCGTCGTACGCGCTGAAGAGCCAGCCCTGGAGGAAATCGCGGAGCAGGAACTCGTCGCGCGTCATGTGCCAGAGGGCGATTGGTCGCCATTCCTCAAATGGACACCCGCCCTTCGCGAGCACCACGAGTGCCCGGTCGCGAGTCGCGGGGTCGTAGCGCCGGTTCAACACCTTCGCAACGTCGCGCAGCCACGTCCCGCTCGCTGCACCGATGTAGTTCTGGTCGCGAAGGCGGCCGAGATTCTCCCGCTTCGAGACCGTGAAGTCCCACCGGGCAAAGACCTCGTATGTCTCCTCGATCATCGTGCCCTTAATGAGCGTGAACGAGGACACGACGGCGGCTCGATCGGCCATGGTCGTCAGCCTCCGAGCCTGGCGTACGGGACGACCACCGACCCCTTCGAGCCGCGTGAGAAGCCGAGCGTGAGAAGGTCGGCGTCCGCCTCCGTGCCCGAGAAGTCGGTGGGTAGCTGGAGCGATCGGGCACCTGGCGCGAGCGGGAGGCGCTCGGCGGCTGCGACTACCTCTTCGTCTAGCAGGCCGAGCGCGCGTAGGGCCCCGGCGAGGTCCGGCGTCTCGACCGCCGCCACCCGTTCGAAGAAGTCGTCCCAATCGCGTGCGTTATCTAGCCAGTGCTCCCACCGAGCGTCGAAGCGCTCCTCCAGGTCCTCGGGCAGGCGCCATAAGGTGACCGAGCCTGGCGGATTGAAGACCTCATCACACCGATGGGCCGCGACCGCGAAGACCGAGCGCGCCTGCGCGAACCAGTGGGTCCGCGGGAGGCCACGCCGCACGGCAGCGGCACCAAGGCGACTGAGCTGCCCGCGGGTGTTCCACCACTGGGCGAGATCCATCTCGCCGACGCGCGCAACAACGACTCGCAGTCGAAAGAGGCGCTCGAGATCAACAGCGTGCTGCGGAATCACCATGGGGTGTTCAGGCGACCCTCATCCCGACCCTCGTCCCCCGTGTGTGCACGCCCGCGTCGCCCGAGCAGGCCACACCGCGCAAGTCCGATAGATGGCATTGTAGGGAGCCTGAGCCGGCCAAGATAGCTGGCGACCCAGTCGCCGATCATTCGTCGACCCGGAAGGCGTACTTGATCCCGGTGCTGGCCACCCGATAAAACTCACGCGCTCGTGGCGAAAGCGGGTTTGGTAGGACGAAGATCGTTCGGTCCTCGGGCATACCCACATACGGGATGTACAGGATCCGGTAGCTCGAGCCGCGAGACTTGGAAAGCGCGAACTCGACCTCCGGTTCACTGAGGTCGAAGTCGCCGGGATCGGCGGTATGGGCCTTGACCTCGAAGTAGAGAGGTGAGCGCCCGCCAATCACATCGAAGTCGTAGCCGACCCCATCGTCGCCGGGGTCACCGTCGCGAATGAGGTATGCCCTGTTAGTGGCGCGCCATCGAACGTGCGCCTCACCGTAGTGATGACGCAGCCACTTGAGGGCCACCACCTCTCCAATCAGCCCGATCGCCTCGAGCTTCTCCTTCGAGGGTCTACCTCGGGACCCGGACCCGCCGCCAACATGGCGACGTCGCCGTGACTGGGCAGGGGGCGACCCGAGCGCAAGCTCGTGAGGCGAGACCGCGAGAGTGTCTTCGTCGACCGTGTCGAGGACGTAGGCAAGGTCGTTCTCGATGGTTTCTTGGTCGAGGGTGATCAGCCGACCTGCCACCTCGACTCCTTTGCGACTGCGTTCGAGGGCGATCCGGTGGCGCTCAGCTTCGCTCCGGTGGTTCTCGAGGTCGTGCTCCGTCAGGCCGTTCGACGCGAGATCGAGGGTTGGCCCCAGTCCGCTTGGCCACGGCGCTGTCATCGCGACGGCCCCGACCAAGGCGTCGTCGGCCAATGGAACGAAGTCGAGTCGCCCCGAGGCCAAGATCTGATTGGCGACGGACTCGGTGTCGGCCGTCCATGCGGGGATGTCGGCGCGCCCTTGGCGATCGAGCCAGGTGAGGGCAATCAACGCGATTCGGGGAAAGATCGAGCGAAGCCTTCCTCCGTTGGCAGCCCTCACCTCCGACACTGGGCGCAGGCCTGTAGAGGCGCCGATCGACGGCGCTCCGACCGTTCCAAGCCAGCCGTTGACGCGCTCGTTGAGGAGCTCGGTCGGAGGCTCGCGGTAGAGAATCTGCCACTCCGGATCCGCGGCGAGTGGATCGTCCCTGCCCGGTGAACTAGGGTCGGCCGCAGCCTGATCGAGGACCTGGATGGCTCTCAAGTAGACGTCCGGAACGGTAGCCGGCGACAGGCCGGCGTCACCAACCGCCGCCCGGAGGGCGTCCGCGATCTGATCCTTGTGAGCCGCGACGTAGGACCACATTTGAGACGCGTGCAGGTCCGGATGCACCTCTGGCTGGTAGCGACCACCGAGACCGACCAGTACCAAGTTGAACCGTCCGAAATCGAGCACGAGGCGGTCACGGACTTCTCCGATGCCGCGCGCAGTTCGCACGGCCTCCGCCATGGCGGAGGCGTCTGGGGTTCCGGGGGGCCACCCCTCGACACCTCCCAGGGCCATCGCCAGGGCTCGCTCGGCATCCGGCTCTAGGGCTCCTTGCTGGCACGCGGCGCGGGCGGCCTCGGCTCCGATGAAGTACGCAAGCACAGGCAGGAGCCGTTCGAGGACCTGATCGACCGCTTGACGCTGTCCGGACCGGAGTTCGGTGATTCGCGGTTTGGGCACGCCTAATGCTTCCGAGTACGCCTCGGCGTCAGGCTCGATGAGCGGGCCACCGCCCTCGCCAAGCGCGCGGACTGTGTTCTCGAGCGCGTCTCGCGCCCAGCGTTCACCGATGAGGTCGGCGATCGCCGGGGCGAGCCGGCGAAGGCCGTGCCAGTCCAGGCCATCGGCTCCTGGCTGCCATGCAATGAGCAGGCTGCCATCGAGCGTCACCGGAACGACGCCACGCGAGTAGGCTGGGACATCGAGGCGCTGGCCGTCCAAACGTAGGGAGATGTCTGATCCAGCAACGAGTCGGATGGAATGCAGGCGGGCTAGCGCGGCGTCGAGAACGTTGGCAGTAACCGCCCGGAGCTCCTGCTGCCGCAGGACAAGCGTGAGCGCGACAAGATCGGAAAGCCACGCGCGCTCGGTGCCCAGCAGTTCTTCGGCCTCCTCGAGAAGCTCTGAGACTGGCCGGCCGTCAACCTCGACCTGAAGGTCCGACGGCCAGACCAAGCGCGCGCCCGAGGTCGCTCCCCCGAGGAACGCTAGGACCTGCTCTCCGACGTCGGGCGGGGCGACGAGGACAGGCTCGTCGAGCGACGCCAGCACGAGCTCAAGCATCCGGCTGGTTTCCGCCAAGACGTAGAAGGGCTGTCCAAAGCGGTTCGATTCGAGATGTTCACCACGACTGACGACAAGCCATTCCCAGCCGCCCTCGGCAGCGGCCACCGCCCGTCGACCGACGATCCATTGCCACGCCTCCTCGGCCGCGTTCCGGACCTGTGCGTGGAACCCAGGAAGGATCCGCCCTTCTTCGAGCAGGCGGCCGAGCACGCTGAGGCGTGCCTTGGCGTCTGCCGGATTGGACCACTCGCGAATCCCCAACTGGCGGAGCTTCTCCCGGGATCCTGGCGATTCCCCGACGAGGCGCCTGACGTCGGGGGCAACGATCGGGGCGAAATACGGCTCCCTTTCGTCGTCGGCGATGAGCCAGGCATCGCCAGGGCTCACTTGATCTTCGTCGCCGCGAGAGCCGGGCCGGCCGACCGGCATCCATAGCGCGTCCAAGAGGAAGAGCGATAACGGGGTTGGCAGCGAGACGGCGTCACCGCCGCCGGAGCGACGGCGGACCTCGAGCGAGAATGCCTCTTCGGGCCAATTGGGTAGGTCCCTAACGACAAGGCGCGCTAAGCGGCGCTTTGCGGCCACGGGCAGGAGGTGAAAGTCGTCCTGACCTGGGAGGCGATACAGAGAGCCATGGGCGATGTACTCGGCCCAGGTTGTGTGTGGCCAGCCTTCGAGATCCACTCGTCCGAGCCACTCCTCTCGACCCGGATTCGCCAACCCGTAGTGGTCCGCGACATTTGCTAGCTCTGCCCACCACCATGCCTGGGCGATGAATGCCTTGTCCGGTTCGGTCGTGGGTTGGGGCCAGAGCCCGTCGCGGACGCCGCAAAGCTTGAGCAGCTCGATCCAACCCTCCAAGGACGTGCCACGGGGGACCAGATCCTCGGGAGACACAAGTAGCCTCGCCTCGAGAACAGCCAGCTCCGCGGAGTGGGCGCCTGCGTTCTCAAGCACGGCCATCAGATCATCGCCTCTGCTGGTCCATCCGCGCGAGAAGACGCCGTCTGGCGCCGGAATCCACCCGCTACGCGATGGCACACGGAAGCGAACCTTGCTGAGCCCGAGACTTCCGAGATCTGGTCTCCGAGGGCTCGGGCGCGTCAGCCGGTAGACGAACACGAGAGCATCACGCCACACGGCCTGGCTGCGGGTCCGCTCAAGGACGCGTTCGACGAGCCTAAGGAGGTCATCGACCCGATGGATGCGGACGAGTCCCTGATCCTCGAGGAAGCGTCGGCCGGGTCGATTGCGCCGGATCGGGTCTGCGACTACATACCAATCGAGCCGTGGGTGAACGCGCGCAATTGCTTGCCGGAGCGAACGTGGAACGGGGCCCTCCCATGCCTCGGCCTCGGCGTCCTCGCCTTCGCGAGGTGGGAAGAAGACCCCCCTGAGACGCCGTCGCCTGGTCGACGGCGTCTCGGCGGCCCAAGTCTCAAGCAGCTCCCCCTCCTCGCCCAGGATGATGCGCCGGCCGGCGAGCGCACGGCCTGATGTGCCTGGGAATACCTTCGGAAGGTCATCGTAGAAATCGAGCCACCGCGGGAAGGCGGGGTCTCCTCTGATACGAGCGCGGGCCAAGCGTCCGGCGAGGGCAACCGCCCAGTCCGCCAGCGTGTTCGGCGGAGGATCCAGGTTCAAAGCGAAGACGTCACTGGCGAAGTCAGTGACAGCCGCCAGCCGATCATGGCCGAGCATTGGGTCGATGACGGCCTCGCCGGTTACGAGAGCCACAGCCTCGGCGGAGAACTCGCTACAGTCAGTCGGCTCAAAGCGCCAGGCATCGGCGAATGAAGCCCAGCCGGCACTGCCAAGGACGGGCAGGATGTCGACCTCGCGCAACTCTTGACCCGACCGTTTCCAGGCGGCTGTAATGCGTCCCCGCTCACGAGGCCAGGCGACAAGATCCACGACCTGTTGCAGGAGCCGTTCGTTCCTCAGGACCGGCGCCGCGTCCACGCAGACGTCGCCGACGGCGTCGAGCAGCACTTCGTTGATCCGGGAGACGGGCACCAGATCCTTGCGAGCCAGCCCGACCGCGAACGGCGCGTGAACGTGCCCTGCGATCGGCGACCGCGCACCCGGAGCGAGCGGGAGATAGCAGTAGAGTCGATCGTCCGCTGCCTCGTGGCCCTGCGGCAGAGCGACCCCGACTGGTGGTGCACCCGACCACTCGAGCCACCGTTCGTCCACCAGCCCGCTGGCGACATCCGCCTCGATCGCGGCACGGAACGTCTCATCCTCAGCCTCACCGCGGATCAGGAGGTATCGGCCATGTTCCTCGAGATCGAGCTCCTCGATGACGGCCCTGCCTCCGGAGGCAACGTGTCGCACGGACCGCGTGAGCCTACGGGTCGTCTCGCCGGTCCCATCGCGCACGGTCACGTCCATCTGGGTGATCCGATCGAGATAGAGGAGAACTGGCGCGTCGGGATCAAGGAGATTCGCTAGCGCATCTCTGGCTGTGGCTTCTGCGTTCGCACGGAGCGGCAGGCGGATGGCGGTGGCATAGCCTTGCGAGGCAAACGACAAGACCGAGGCCGGCTGCTCGTCGAGTGGGATCGGAAGCGGGAGGGAGTACGGGGTCATCCGCGGCAGCCCTGGCGGGATCAGTTCGGTGTACTGGGTCGAATCTGGAAACGTGAACCGAAAGCCCCGATACAACTCGGGGTCGGCGATCGAGGCCGCGGAGTAGATCTCTGGCCGCGGCGCGACCTGCAGCACCGATTTGAACCCGACACCCTTGTGGCCGATGCCCTCGCCGGGCTTCTTCTCGCTCTGTGCCATCCGGCAGAGCGCGCGGAAGTCGCGGAACCTGAATGGCGTACCGGTGTTCGCGACAAGGAGCTCCGGCCCGGTCGTGGCCTGCAGATCGAGGACGATTGCGACTCGCCCGCCACCCGACGCTGGGAGCGCGTCGTGCGCGTTCTGAAGTAGCTCCAAGAGGAACCTCTCGGCGTATTCGGGGATCGTCGAGGCGACGAACTGCCGGGTCGTCTCCACCTCCTCGTCGAAGCCGCGCTCACGGAGCAGCGCGTCGATCTTTCGTCGAGTGCGGGAACTGACGACCCGATCCGCTTCTATTGCGGTGGCGGGGATCCAGTCCGGCTCAGGGTCGTCCGACAACGGCTGCAGAGTGTTGATCGCCGCGACGGCGGGCGAGACCAATCCCACGATCTCAGCCACGTCGTTCTCGTTCGATGCAGTCGTCATCCTCGGCTCCCAAGGAGTTCGGGGGGCATCGGCTGACTTGAGGGGAGCTCATCATCGCGTCCGGCTTGGGCACATCGGCGCGTATTCGCAGCGCCAACAGACGCTCGCGCTGGGCGTGGCCGCGAAGTCCCCGGAGCGGACTCGCGTCACCCAGGCGACCAGCTCGTCGCGGGCCTGATCGAGCTGCTCGTTGGTCCGGGTCGTGCTCATGCGAGTCGCGGACTCGGTGAAGTAGAGCGTCACCTTCTCCGGCGTACCGAGGCCGAGCGCGTCGCGGCAGGCGAGGGCATAGATCGAGAGCTGCAGGCTCTCCTGGACGCTCTTCTGCGAGGTTAGGCGCCCGGTCTTGTAGTCGATGACCTCGATCCCGCCCGACGGCAGGCGGTCGATCCGGTCGATGATGCCGGTGAAGATGGCAGGCTCGCCGTCGGGCATCTCGAGGGCGAGCTCGAAGGGCAGCTCCTCTGTCTCGGCCGTTCCGATTGAGGCGAGCTCACCCTCCCAGAAGTTGCTGAGGAGAGTGTTCACCCGCTGCCGATAGTTCTTCTCGGCGGTCTTCTCCTCGAAGTCGCCGGGCTTCCACTCCGCCTCGAAGAGGCGGTCAAGGTCTGCGCGGGTTGGCGGCGGTTCACCCCGAGCCAGGCGCTCGCGACGCTCGCGGGTGAAGGCATCGAACGCGGCATGAGCCGTTGACCCGAAGGTGAGTGCCCCAACCATCTGGCTGGACGGGATGCGGAAGACGTGGCGGAAGGCATGTTGGAGCGGGCATCGCTCATAGGCGTCGATCTGCGAGTAGCTGAAGGTCGCGGGCAGGGCGGCGACCTCGAGCAGGCTGGCGCCGGCCCCCGAGTCGAGGGCGAGCACGCGCAGCGTCAGCGGATCGAGCCGATGGGCCCGCGCCTCGTCGGCCGACTCGACGGCGCGTTCGGCGAGCCCGGCGAATTGGGCTGTCAGGTCTCGGCGGGCAGCGTCGGACTCCGGATCGTTCGGCGACACGCCCTCCAGGAGCTGGAGGACCTCGCCGGCCCGCACCCGCAACGCCAGGCGGTGCTCACGGGCGGTCGGCGGCGGTAGGACGCGAGCCACCTCCTCGGAGGCGGCCTGCGCGGCCGGTTCGTCCTCGGCGCCCGCGAGCTGCCCGTCATCGGTCTCCCGAACGAACTGGGCAGGCAGGCCGGCTGCCCGATCGACGACCGCCAGGTCGCCACCCGCACCATCGCGGAGATCGGCGAGGAACGGCGAGGGGTCCTTCTCCGCCGCGGGGCCGGCGATTGTCGTCACGACGAGTCGGTCGCGGGCACGAGTCAGGGCGACATATAGGAGCCGCCGCTCCTCCTCGGTGTGGATGTCGCCAGTTGGGACCGCCTCCTTGAGCAGCTCCTTGGGGAAGAGGCCCGAGCCATACTCGCGGGCCGGCCATTCGTCCTTGAGGAGCTGCGGGACGAACACGTGACCGAACTCCAGGCCCTTGGCCTGGTAGAGGGTCATCAGCCGCACACCCTTGAGGTCGTCCGAGGCCTCGACGCTGGTTGGCAACTCGCCGCCAGCGCTCTGGTAGGCATCGAGGTAGTCGACGAAGCCGGCCAGTGTGCCCAGCGGATGTTCGGCTTGCCAGTCGTGGGTGAAGCGCATGAAATTGGCGATGTTGGCCACCGTTCGCTTGGCTTCGAGGGTGTCGAGGGCGATGAGGTCGAAGACCATTCCGGTCTTGATCACGTACTCCTCGAGAACCGTAAATGGCCCGTCGCGCCAGGTCCTCGCCGCCAGCTCGTCGAGCGTCCCCAACAGGCGCCGAAGCTTGGCTCGGGTGGCAGGGGCGAGGTGGATGCGCCGTGTCTCTCGCGGCGGTGGCGGGGCGGTCTTGGCCTCGGCTGGGGCGGTAAGGTCGATGGGGGCGGGCTGGAGGGCGAGACCGCCTGCGCCGGGCTCCTCGCCGTCGGCCAGAGTCGTAACCGCGGCGTCGGGCGCGGCCTCCTCATCGGTCGCTCGAACCCGGTCGACCTCAAGCTGGCCGGACTCGACGACCTCGTGGATGACGTCGATCAGATGCCGGTTGTCGTACTTCGCCATCCGTGCGATCTGGAGGATCTCGAGCGAATCCAGCCGCCACGGCCCTGCTGACATCATTCGGACCAGAGCGACGTCCTGGAGCGGGTCGGCGATCGCCCGAAGGCTCTGTTCGAGGTCGCGAATCTCGGCTGTCTCAAACAGCGACAGTCCGCCGACCACGGTGTACGGGATGGCTTCTTCGCGCAGCCGGGCGACGATCGCCTCGCGGTGGCGGTGCTTGCGGTACAGGACCGCGTACTCCGACCAGGTCGGCTGGGCGGCATCGGGGATGCTCGAGTCCCAGCCCGTCCAGGCTTTGATCCGATCGACGATCTGACGCGCCTCGTCATCGACGTCGGTGGCGACCACGAGCTCGACCGGGTCTCCTAGTCCGCGCGTGGGGGCCAGGCGCTTATCGGGCTCGTAGCGCAGCTGGTTGTGTGCAATCAGCCGGTTGGCAACGCTCAGGATCGGCTCGACCGAGCGGAAGCTTTCCTCGATTCGAAGGCGTGGTGGCGCACCAGGCACCCGGCCACCCGGGTCGTGGGCCGGGGGGCCCGAGAAGCGTCCATCGAACTCCACGAAGGCGGCGTAGCTGGCGCCGCGGAAGCGATAGATCGATTGGTCGTCGTCGCCGACGACCATGACGTTGTCAGGCCGATCGGGCGTTCGGCCGAGGAACTCAATGAGCTCGATCTGGGCGATGTTGGCGTCCTGGAACTCGTCGACCAGGAGGTAGCGGTACTGGCGCTGGTAGCGACGCAGAACGTTCGGCTTCTGCTTGAAGAGGCGCGTGACCAGGCTGATCTGCTCGCCGAAGTCGAGAGCGCCGCGTTCAGCGAGCATGTCCTGGTAGGCGTGGTAGACGAGAGCGAGCTCGGACAAGCGAAGGATCTCCAGCGCGGCGCCATCGGCCACGTAGGTGTCGGTCAGGGCATCGATCCGCGGAAGGTCGGCTGGCGCGAACTGGTTGCGCGACAGCGCGCGGCCATCGCCCGAGACGCTTCGTCGCGCCTCGCGGTCGGCGACCTTCTCGACGGCCGTCAGATCCCGGACGACCGATACGTCACCGGCCTCCTCGGCCCGTTCGGCTCGCCGGAGGTCCGCGTAGGCCTTCCGAACCTCGCGCAGCGGCGCCAGGTTGCCCTGCGCCTGAAGGCGTCCGAGCGCCTTGTCGTAGTTGCCGTACCGGTTTTCGAATGCCTCGCGCTCGCGCTCGACGAACGTATCAAAGTCATCGGGCGTGACGAGCTCGTCTTTGGCCCGGTTCACGAACGCCACGAACTGGTCGAGCCAGTAGTTCGGGTTACTCCCGCCGGCGTAATAGAGGAGCGGCAGGTTCGGCCGGATGTCGCGCAGGAGCAGCACCTGACCGATGCCGTCGAGGACGTCCGGCTGGGCTGGCAGGCCGGCGTCGGCCGCCGACTCGATCAGGAGTCGGTGGCAGAAGCTGTGGAAGTTGCTGACCGGCAGGCGCGCCCGAGCGGCGGGCCCAATGGCGGCCTCGATCCGGTCGGCAAGCTCCTTGGCGGCCTTGACGTTGTAGGTCAGGACCAGGATCTGCTCGGGCTGCAAGGGACCGGCGAATGGATCATCGCCAATGCCAGCCTCCGCGGGCTCGCGCAGCACGAGGCCACCGCTGGGTGTCGTGGCGGCCTCGGCCTTTGTTTCGAGCAGCCAGCGCACCCGCTCGACGATGACCCGCGTCTTGCCCGTGCCGGCGCCGGCGATGACGACCAGCGGCCCGTCGCCCCATTCGACTATCCGCCTCTGCGCAGGCGTCAGGTCCGCTGTCACCGGGGAGGCGAGGTCGGTCATCGACCCAGTCGCTCCGGGGCGGCTCGCAGCTCGGCCTCGGAGAAGAGGTGCTGGAACTGAGGCTCGAGAACAAGCGCCTCGACGGTCAGGTCTGGCCGGCCGGCGAGGAGCAACTCGGCGAACCCATCGTGGATGCGCTGACCGGCGAGCAGGTGGTGGGCGGCGTTCAGCCCGCCGAGTTCCCAGACCATCATCAAGAAGCGAGTGGCGTTGTAGCCAATCTCACGCTTCGCGTTGTGGTAGATGGCCTCCATCGCCGCATCGAACCTCTCGACGTTGGCAGCATCCACCTCGGACTCGGTCAATCGACGCGTCCCTCCCGCATCTCGGTGCCTATCGACCCCACAGGAGGCGCCACAGACCGGCTCGCCCGAGCGCCCTTCCAACAATCCTGTTTCGGGCTCGGCGAGCGATGCGACTTGGGTTACCCGAACAGATCGCGGAGAGATCGTTGGCCAGGCGAGCCGTTCGGTAGAGCTGGGAGACGAGACCCCGTCGGCGCGTCATGGCAGCGCCTCCACCAGGAAGTCTGCTCCGTCAGTGCTCAGCGCCGTTCGTTCATCCTCCTCGGCTTCGATGAGCTCGAGCAGCCGACCCGCCTCAGCCGGCCGTTGGAGCCCGATCACCAGGCCAACGCTCAACCAGTAATCGGCCGTCTCCAGGGCGTGCGGGTGGGCCTCTTCAGGCAACTCGTCGAGAACCTCGGCCATTGCTGCGGTCAGTGCCCGGCCGTACCGCTCCCAGCCATCGCCTCCGTTCATCGTGGAAGCCTCCTTCCCGCACAGCCGCCGTCGGGCCGGCGGCCGACTTCACCAGTTGGTCGCCGGGCCGATCGATCCGGTTCCTCTCACGAGAGTCTCGCGGGCCTGGCGGCGTGCCCACGCCGGTGCCCGAGGTGCCAGCCGTCACAGTATCGGCAGCGGTACGGATCCAGCCTGCCATTGCTGCGGCGCCCGTGCCTCACCCACGACTGCGCCTCTCGCCGGCTCGAGAAAGCGGCCTTCGAGGTACATCCTCGCTCCACCAGCGGGAGATCGCGATTGATGAACTCGCGGTAGTCGACGCTCATGACGCTGATGAGCATCGGGTGCCCTAGTGACACCTCTCATGTCACGGCCACCGGGCGGAGTCGAGTATTCAGCGCCCACTTGCCAGGATGGCTGAGTCCCTGCGTCGCCCCAAAGCCGCGAAACGCACGCTGCAGTCCGCCCTGGCGCGGGAGATCCCGCCAAAATGCTTGCGTGATCGTGCCGGTAGAGGCGGCAGGCCTGTGATCGAAGGGCGGCCAGGCGACCTGCTGCCCGCCGCTGTTCGGGCCGTGGTCGCTGACGCATGCTCGCAATACCCGCTCGCTCAGATTAGTCAGTGGTTCGCGACCGAAGGGTTCCGCCAGCCCGAAGGCCTTGAGCTCGGTCAGGGCCAGATGCGGCGAACGCTCGTGGCCGGGATTGACAGCACCATTGACTTCTCCTCACCCGACCACATCCGGCGCTACCTAAGGGTGGTCGAGCGGGTGCTTGAGCAGCTCGGGGACACATCTCGGATCACGACTCACCCGTGGGCGGGCGACACGGCCAAGAAGATCCTCCGGGAGCTCCGGCGTGCCGGCGTCGTCCCCGACGTTCATGAACGCCTCGAGCTTCCGGCGCGCGTGGGTTCGAGCCGCGCCCTCGCCGCCGCCCCAGACGAGACCGGGATCCGGCTTACGATCAATGCCCTCGGCCGGACGGACGCCGAGCCCGAGGAGCGCATTGGCGCGGCGAAGGATCTTGTCGAAGCGACGATCAAGTTCGGCCTCGACCAGCTGGGCGAGACCTATGGGCCGAGAGACGACATCGGGGCGTTGGCCAAGCGCCTGCACGCCCGGCTTCGAGTTGATCCATCGGGGATTGCCCCAACGGCGGCTGGGGCGGACACGATCGTTCGGATCCTCGGCGGCCTGACGAACATTCCGGCCGGTCTCGCCGAGCTTCGCAACGCCGGCTACGGGACCGGGCACGGCCGCGCGCGTCGAATCTCAGGGATCAAGGACCGTCATGCCGAGCTCGCCGCGCGAGCCGCCGTCGCCTATGCGACGTTCCTCCTCGACACACTCACAGACCCAGAAGCGCCGTGGCGCAAGGGGTAGCGAACGAGGATCAGGCCTTCCCTTTCCATCGTTGGTGGACTTGGTAGGCGAACTGATAGGGAACGCCGATCGTCCGGGCGGTATCCGCGACCGAAACGCCCTGCTCGAAGAGGCGCCGCATCGCCTCTGACTTCGACCCGGCGACGGGAGTTCTGCCGGCCTCGACGGGCGGAGACGGCTTGGCCTTGCCCTCTCGGGGGAGGTCGATCCAGACAGGGTCCCCGAACTCTGCGAGCCGGAGCGTGAAGCGACAGAAGCTCAACTCGTCGAGGGCCTTCACGACGTTCGGGCCGGCTGCCGCTTCACCTCCACGAAGCTATCGAAGAGGCGCTCGACAGTTGACTCGTCGGCATCGGTCATCGTCTCGATCCCGCGGTCGCGGAGCTCCAGCAACTCGGTGCGGTTCGCCGAGAGGAGCTCGGTGATGGCGTCGTAGTGAGCCTGATCGAACGGATGACGGGCCCGCCGGTAGTAGCCGAGGTTCCACGACTGGAGGAGGACCGCCAGCCCCTCAACCACCGAGAACTGACCGCGTCCCGCCTCGGCGTCGGCCATGAGCGCGAGCGCGACTCGATAGAAGAGGTCGCGCGGCTCGTCGCGCTCGTACGCGACGCGGGCTCGCGCCAAGTCCTCGAGTGCGACGACGTAGTAGCGCGACATGGACCCATGGTGCCCGACCGGCGATAGGGCTGCGGCCACCGTTGCTCCCGGTCCGGGCCTCCGGAGGCAGACCCCGCTTGGCCCGCGCACGCGGGGGCAGCTTCGCTGCCGACCCCTTGACGACATCCGGTAGACCGGGAGACGCGACCTGGCCGGCACGCGCCGGACCGATCAAGCAGATCACGAGCGTTGAACAGCAGCGAGACATGGGTGGGCACTGCATCGGGCTTCACCTGCAGAGCGTGCGGCGCTCGTTTCACGGTCA
>JACQEF010000154.1 GCA_016200745.1 Chloroflexota bacterium
GCCCGAGGCGCCCGACGGCGAGCTCGTCGCGGCCACGCACATCGCCGGCCTCCTCCGGGCCGCCGGGCTCGAGCCCGACCTCGCCGAGCCCGTCCCGGGTCGCGGTTCAGTCCACGTCCGGCTCCGCGGCGACGGGAGCGGCGGCGACCCGTTCCTGCTGCTGTCGCACCTCGACGTCGTCCCGGCGCCGCCCGAGCGCTGGACGCACGACCCGTTCGCGGCCGACCTGGTCGACGGCTACGTCTACGGCCGAGGCGCCGTGGACATGAAGGGCATGGTGGCCCTCGAGCTCGAGGTGGTCCGGCTGCTCGCGGACGAGGCGCGGGCCGCCGGCCTAGACCCGGCGCGCGACCCGATCCCGGGGCTGCGGCGCGACGTGCTGTTCACGTGCACGGCCGACGAGGAGGCCGGTGGGACGGCCGGGGCCAAGTGGCTGGTCGACCACCGTCCGGACTGGCTGCGGGCGGCCGGTGCCGTGAACGAGTGCGGCGGCGTGACCGTGACCGTCGCGGGCCGGCGGCTCTACCCGATCCAGGTCGCCGAGAAGGGCTACGCGGCCTACCGGATCGCGGTGCGCGGCACGTGGGGCCACGGCTCGATGCCCCGCCCGGACAACGCGGCGGTCATGGCCGCCGAGGTCGTCGCACGGCTGGCGGTGCCCGAGCCCCGCCGGGTCACCCCGGTCATGGCACGCTTCCTCGAGCGGGCCGCCGCGGCGATGCCTGCGCCGACCGCCGCGATCCTGCGCGGTCTCGCCTCCGACGATGCCGCCTCGGCCGCCCGAGCGGCCGAGGCCCTGGAGCGCGCCTGCGACCCGATGTACGCCCGCGCCCTCGGGGCGCTCCTGCGCGACACGATCAGCCCGGACGTGATCCACGCCGGCATCAAGTACAACGTCATCCCGGGCGACGCCATCGTCGAGGTCGACTGCCGGATCCTGCCGGGCACGACCGAACCGCAGCTGCGACAGGTCCTGGTCGACCGGCTCGGACCGGACCTGGCGGCCGCGTGCGAGATCGACCTGTTCGTCTTCGGGGCGCCGGTGGAGGCGCCGGCCGACGGGGAGCTCTTCGAGCTGCTCGTCGCGACGATCCTGGAGCACGATCCCGAGGCGATCCCGTTGCCGGCGATGGTGCCGTTCGCGACCGACGCCAAGCAGACCCAGCGTCTCGGGGTGCCGACCTACGGCTTCTCGCCGCTTCGGCTGGATCCCGGCGAGCGATTCCTCGAGCTCTTCCACGGGGTCGACGAGCGCGTCTCGGTCGACGCCCTCCGCTGGGGCCTCCCGGTCCTGTACGACGTGACGCGTCGCTTCTGCGGCTGACGCTCGCCAAACCGGCGGACGCCGGCAGCCGTATCACCACCCGATGAAGACCCACTCGACACGCCGGGCCGCCGCATGGCTGGTGGCAGGCCTCCTTTCCCTGGCCCTCTCGACAGGGCTGTCCGTGCCCGCCACCGTCAGCGCCGCGACCGTGTCGGTCGCCGTCGAGAACTACGACTTTGCGCCGGCATCCCGCACGATTGCCGTCGGGGACGTCGTCCACTGGACCTTCTCGGGCGACCAGCACTCGGTGACCTCGCGCGACGGCCTCTTCGACTCCGGGATCCAAGAGGCCGGCGGCTCGTTCTCGTTCACGTTCAGGCAGGCCGGGACGTATCGCTACTACTGCGTCGTCCACCCCAGCCTGATGTCGGGCACGATCGTCGTCCGGGCCGCGGCGACCCCCAGGCCAACGGTTCGACCGACGGCGAAGCCGACGCCCAGGCCCACGGCGAAGCCATCCGCCACGCCGAGGCCGACGGTCAGGCCCACGCCGACGGCCGCCACGCCCACGCGGACGACGGCCGCCTCCGACCCTTCGCCTTCGCCATCGACGTCGGTCGCGCCGAGCCCGTCGCCCGCGGCGTCGGAGGCCATCGTCGATCCGCCCAGTACGTCGAACTCCACCGGCCCTCCTGCACCGAGCCCGCCGGAGCCGGCGAATGCGAGCGACGCGACCCCGATCGTGGCCGGCGCCGTCCTGCTCGTGGTGATCGCCGCTGCCCGGGGTCTGGCCCTCGCCCGACGGCGACGGGCGAGCTAGGGCTTGGCAGGCCCACCCTCACCGGCGACATCGGCGACCCGGATCTCCTCGTTGCACGTGGCGCAGACGTAGATCCGGCCGTTCGCCCAGTCGCGCTCGGGGTCGTGGTCGGCGGGATCGTGGTGGATCGGCCGCGGCTCGAAGGTCGCCCACGTTCCGTCGTCGTGCCGGTGCTCGAGGCGGATGATGCTCTCCAGCCCACCCAGTTGAAACATCGTCGTGGACCTCCTGTGGGGCTCGATGGTGACGCGGACGCCGCGAGGGGACAAGCCCTGCGAGGCTAGTCCGGTGGCGTCCGGATGAGCCGCCCGCGGCGGGAGATCGCATGGGTGGCCAGCGCCGCGACCCCCATCGCCACGATCGCCCGCTCCGCGGTCGGCAGCGGCCGGACGGCCCCAAGGAACTGCTCGGCCCGGGCGCGATCCACGACCCGCAGGATGGCGTGGCCGCGAGGCGTCAACCGCAGGGTTCGCTGGCGCTTGTCCTCGGGCTCCTGGTGTCGCTCGACGAGCCGCCGACGCACCAACCCGTCGACCAGCCGGCTGGTTGCCGACGGGGAGCGGCCGATCGCCTCCGCCAGCTCGCCCACGGTGAGCGTGCTGCCGTCGGCGAGCACGTACAGGCCGGCCAGCTGGGTGAACCCGAGACGCAGCTCCCCGAGCTGGCCGGCAAAGCCGATGACCAGCTCGCGCCAGAGCGCCCGGCCCATCGCGACGCGCTCGCTGATCTGGCGGACGTTGGGCAGCCGGTTGCCGGCGGCCAGGACCGGCGCCGACAGGTCCGCCTCGAAGCGCCTGGCGATCGATCGGACCGGAGCCGGGCGCGACGGATGGTGGCCGTTGAGGCGGTCGGTGGGCACGGTCACAGGGTACGAGCGCGGGGCCGACATATGCAACCGTGCACGCGAGTCCCTCGAAGCCGGCATCCGGGCGCCTACCCTCCCCATGATGACCTCCCTGGCGTTCGTCTTTCCTGGGCAGGGCTCCCAGTTCGTCGGCATGGGCCGCGACCTGGCCGCCTCCTCGCCCGCCGCGGCCGCGATCTTCGCCGCCGCCGACCGCGCCCTCGGCGAACCGATCAGCGCGCTGGCCTGGGAAGGCCCGGCCGAGCAGCTCGACCGCACCGAGAACGCCCAGCCCGCGCTCGTCGCGGCGTCCATCGCCATCCTGGCGTCATTGCGTGCCGCCTGGGCGGCCGGCGGCAGCGCCGGCCCGACTCCCGGATTCGCGGCCGGCCACTCCATGGGTCAGTACTCGGCGCTCGTGGCGGCGGGGGCCATCTCGCTCGAGGACGGCGTGCGACTGGTGCGCGAGCGCGGCCGCCTGATGCAGGCGTCGGGGCAGGGTCGGGATGGCGCCATGGCGGCGCTCATCGGTCTGGACGATGCGCGACTCCCCGAACTGGTCGCCGCGGCCTCTGCGAGCGGCGTGTTCGTGGTGGCCAACCGGAACGCCCCCGGCCAGGTCGTCGTGTCGGGCGAGCGCGCCGCAATCGAGGCCGGCGCCGAACTCGCCCGCACGATGGGCGCCAGGCGCGCGATCGTCCTGCCGGTGTCGGTGGCCGCCCACTCCCCGCTGATGGCCGAGGCAGCCGACGGCATGCGCCGGGCCCTGGCGGATGTGACCTTCCACGATCCCGAGCCCGCGTTGCTGGCCAACGCCGACGGCCATCCTCTGGCGACCGCCGAAGCCTGCCGGGCGGAGCTGGTCGATCACCTCACGGCGGGCGTCGACTGGATCCGGATCGTGGAGCGCATGGTGGCCGACGGGGTCACGACCTTCGTCGAGGTCGGCCCCGGCCGGGTGCTGACCGGGCTGGTCAAGCGGATTGCCCCGGACGCCGAGCTGATCGCCGCCGACGACCCGGCATCGACCGAGCGCCTCCTCGAACTCGCCGCCGCCACCTGAGCCGTCCCACAAGGAGAACCGCACGTTGCGCAAGCCCGACTACGAACGGCGCGTCGCCGTCACCGGCCTCGGCGTCATCAGCCCCATCGGCAACGACGTCGCGACCGTCTGGTCCAACCTGGTCAACGGGGTGTCCGGCCTCGGGCCCATCACCAGGTTCGACACGGCCCCGTACGAGGCGAAGCTGGCCGGCGAGGTGCGCGACTTTACGGCGTCCGATTGGATGGACGCCAAGGCGGCGAGGCGCAGCGAGTCGAGCCTCCATTTCGGGGTCGCCGCGGCCAAGCAGGCGCTCGCAGATTCGGGCTTCGAGCTGACCGACGAGAACCGCACAGAGGTCGGCGTGATCTTCGGCTCCGGGGCGGGCGGGCAGACGCTGATGATCGACAACTACGCCACGCTCCACAGCCGAGGGCCACGAGCCGTCAGCCCGACGTTCATCGCCAACGCCCTCACCGACAGCTGCTCGGGGATGATCGCCATCGAGACCGGGGCGATCGGCCACAACATGTGCGTCGTGTCGGCCTGTGCGACCGGGACCCACAACGTGGGCGAGGCCGCCGAGGCGATCCGGCGCGGCGACTGCATCGCCGTCATCAGCGGGTCGACCGAGGCGCCCCTCCTCGAGGTCGGCCACGCCGGGTTCTCGAACATGCGCGGGATGGGCATGCCCCGGCCGGGCGAGGGCCCCGAGACCGTGTCCCGGCCGTTCGACCTGACCCGCGACGGGTTCGTGCTCGGGGAGGGCGCCGGGTCGCTTTTCCTCGAGGATCTCGAGCTGGCGAAGGCGCGCGGTGCACGGATCTACGCCGAGGTCGTGGGCTACGGGTCGGCAGCTGACGGCTGGGACATGATCCAGCCGATCGAAGCCGGTGTCGGCGCCGCCCGGGCCATGAAGATGGCGCTCGAGCGTCGCGGCGTCCCGGCTGACGAGGTCGACCTGATCAACCCGCACGGAACCTCGACACCGCTCGGCGACAAGCGCGAGGCCGAGGCCATCTGGACCGTCTTCGGGTCGCGCGCCGCGGGCGCGAAACGGTCGCTTGCCATCAGCGCCACCAAGTCGATGACCGGCCACATGATGGGCGCCGCAGGCGCGTTCGAGGCGTTCGCCACGGTCAAGTCCGTTGCCGAGCAGTGCGCCCCGGCGACGATCAACTACCGCGATCCCGACCCCGACTGCGACCTCTGGGTGGTCGGCGAGACCACCTCGCTGCCGATCCGCTACGCGCTGTCCAACAACATCGGCCTCGGCGGTCACAACGGCGCGGTCATCTTCAGGCGCTACGACGGCGACTGAGGCCCGCAGGCCGGCGGCGCGGCCCGGGTTCGCCCGCCGCACGCGTGGCCACGCCCCGGCCCGTCGTCCCTGCCCCGCGCGCACCGCTACAATCGATGCCTGCCCATCTCGAGCCGAGCGCGGCGCCTTCGCCGCGGTGTCTCGCCTGACCGCCCTGCGGGGAGTGCCAAGTGCCTGAACAGGATCCTGCCCGCCGAGCCGTGGTCACCGGGCTCGGCGCGATCATGCCCATCGGGAACGACTTCCCGACGTACTGGGCCAACCTCAAGGCGGGCGTGACCGGCACGCGGCTGATCACCGGTTTCGATACCACCAATCACGAGGTGAAGATCGCCGCCGAGGTCCTGGGCTTCGACCCGGCCACGGTCATGGACCCGAAGATGGCCCGCCGGATGAGCCGCTTCATCCACCTGGCGATGGCCGCCGGCAAGGAGGCGGTCGCGGACGCGGGGCTCGACTTCGAGGCGATGACCCAGGAGCAGCGCGACCGGGTGGGCGTCGTGGTCAACACGGGCGGCGGCGGCGTCGAGCAGATCATCGACGGCACGCACGTCTACGACAGCAAGGGCCCCCGGTTCGTCAGCCCGTTCGCGGTTCCGGCCCTGTCGGGCTCCATGGCCGCCTGCATGCTGTCGATGAAGTACGCGCTGAGCGGCCCGGTGATCACCCAGGTCGCCGCCTGCGCCACGTCGGTGATCGCGTTCCACGACGCCATGCGGCTGATCCAGACAGGCGAGTGCGACGTCGTCCTGACCGGCGGCTCCGAGGCCCCGATCAACACGATGGGCGTGGCCGCGCTGTCGAACATGACCGCCCTGTCGAAGCGCAACGACTCGCCCGAGACGGCCTCGCGGCCATTCGACGCGACACGCGACGGGTTCGTCCTGGGCGAGGGCGCTGGCGTGGCGATCGTCGAATCGCTAGCCCACGCGCGGGCCCGCGGCGCAACGCCCATCGCCGAGGTGCTCGGCGGCGCCCTGACCGCCGACGCGTTCCATATCAGCGCGCCCGACCCGACGGGGCGTGGCCAGACCCGGGCGATGACGCTGGCGCTCCAGCACTCGGGCGTCGCTCCCGACGAGATCGACTACATCGTGGCCCACGGGACCGCGACCGGGCTCAACGATTCGACCGAGACGAAGGCGATCAAGGCGGCCTACGGGGCACATGCCTACAAGGTCGCGATCAGCTCGCCGAAGTCGATGATCGGCCACCTCGTGGGCGCCGCAGGGATCGCCTCGGCGCTGGCCGCGATCGGGGCCATCCGCGACCAGGTCATCCCGCCGACGGCGAACCTCCACACCCTGGATCCCGAGTGCGACCTCGACTATGTCCCGCTGGTGGCGCGGCCCGCGAAAGTCGAGACGGCCGCCATCAACGGCTTCGGCTTCGGTGGCCAGAACGCCGTCGCGGTCTTCCGAAAGGTCCTCGAGTAGGCCGAGGACCCGTCGCCCGGCTAGGCGTCGCGCAGGCCGCGACCCTCGTACGCCTCGATCGCCGCCACGTGGGCCGGCGACATCGGGACGGGACGAGCCGTCGCGTAGTCGTACCGGACGAGCACCGACTCGCTGACCGCGACGAGGCGCGGCGATTCGCCCGGGACGGCGGCGAGGAGCCGGTGGTCGAGCGTGAACGACGATCGGCCGATCCGGACGGCCCGACTCTCGACCGTCACCACCTCGCCATGGAAGGCCGGTGCCCGGTAGGTGATCCTCGCCTCGGCCAGGATCAGGCTCTCGGCGCCCTCCGTCCCGAGGTGGACGGGCTCGCCGGTAACCTCCGTCCAGTACCGGATCCGGGCGACCTCGCAGTAGGTCAGGTAGATGGCGTTATTGACGTGACCCATCGCATCGGTGTCGGCGAACCTGACCACGATCTCGACGCGATGGCGGTACGGACCCGGCAGGTCGCGGGGATCGGGCGCGGAATCGGGCCGATGGTCATGCATGGTCCCGGAAGTGTACGGGCTGTGGGTCACTCGACAGACGCAGATCGACGTGCGAGGCCGATCGCCCTGACGATTCTCGCCTGAGCCTGGAGCGCCGACCCCCAGGCGTGGCTCGGCTACGGGCCGCCGGCTTCCCCACCTCGGACCTGCTGCCGGCCGGGCCGGAGACGGCGGTCTTCGCCTGCGGCGGACTCGTGTTCCTGCGCGGCGCGCGGCGAGCTGGCGGACCGCCGGCCCGGGTTGATGACGCTGATCAGCCTGGCGATTCGTCGCGCCCCGCTCCGGGGGGCGGCCACGCCCACGCTGGTCGGGCGCTGGAAGCATCCCTTTCTCTGTGCTAGCTCAGGCTGGCGACGGCCAGGGCCGGAGGAGCGCGGCGAAGCGCTCGGCCCAGTAGCGCTGCCAGGTCCTGTTGAGCCGGAGGAGGCGGAGGCGGACGAGGGCCGACACGCCGC
>JACQEF010000155.1 GCA_016200745.1 Chloroflexota bacterium
GAGGAGTTGCATGCGAAAGACGTTCAGGGCCTGACGGCGCATGTCCTCTTCGCCCATGTACACCTCGCATTTGAGGCCGAAGAGGGCCGCCACGGTTGCGGCGGCCACGCCGTGCTGTCCGGCGCCCGTCTCGGCGATCACCCGTGTCTTGCCGAGGCGGCGGGTCAGCAGCGCCTGCCCGAGCGCGTTGTTGATCTTGTGCGCGCCGGTGTGGGCGAGGTCCTCGCGCTTGAGGTAGAGGCGAAGCCGCGTGACGGACGGGCTCGCGCCCGCGGCCTGCGCCAGGCGCTCCGCCTGCTCGCGGACCGCACCGGCCAGGCGGTCCGCCCGGTAGAGCGCGGTCGGCCGCCCGGCGAAGTCGGCCAGGAGCTGCCGGAGCTCGGCCCAGAAGACCGGATCCTGGCGGACCTCGTCGTAGGCCGCCTCCAGCTGTTCGAGGGCGGCCATCAGCGTCTCCGGCACGTACCGGCCGCCGAAGTCACCCTCCATCCCACAGCGCCCGAACGCGTCGGCCTCGAGCAGCCCGGCATGGATCGGGGTCGGGCCGAACGGCAGGTTGGGCCGGTCGTCGCGTGCGGCCCGGGCACGCTTCACAAAGAGCGCCACGCGGCATGGATCCTTGACCGGGCGGCGGCCCGGCACGCGCGGGCGCTCGACACCCGACGCCACATCGACGCCGACGGCGGCGACCGAACGAACGGCGCCGGCCACGTTCGCCGGGTCGAGGCCGCCGGCCAGCGTGACGGGCAGCTCCCGGGCGACCATCGCGGCGAGCCGCTCCGCCGCGCGGGTTCCGGTCCCGCCGGGATGTGGCCCGCCGGCGGTGTCGAGGAGGAGGCGCTCGACACCGCCGGCGAGGTAGGCATTTCCGCGCGAGACGATCTCACCCGCGACGCGTGCCAGATCCGCCGGCTCCCCCGCCGGCAGGTGGAGCACCTTCCAGGTCCGCCGTCCGATGGCACGGGCCGCCTCGACCGACTCGCCGCCGTTGAGCTGGACGACGTCCGGATCGAACGCCGCGCCGATGGCGTCGAGCTCGGCGGGCGACGCGCCGACCGTGACCGCGACCACCAGCGGCCGGTGACCGGCCGGGGCTGCCGAACGGATCAGCGCCGCCAGCTCGGCGGCCTCGTCGAGCCGCAGCTCGCGTGGCGTGCCGGGAGCGAGGTTGAGCCCGATCGCGTCGGCGCCGGCGGCCACGGCGGCCAGCGCGCCGGCCGAGTCGGTGACGCCGCAGATCTTGACGAACGGGCGCCGGGCCACGTTCGCCAGGTCGTCCGGCGCACGGCCGGCGGCCACGAACGCGGCGGCATCGGCGGCCGGATTGGCCGACCGGACGAGGGCCTCGCCGACCAGCGCCGCATCGAAGCCGAGGGCGCGCCACCGAGCGACCGTCGCCGGCTCGCGGACGCCGGATTCGGCGATGACGAGGCGATCGTCGGGCACCAGCAGCCGCAGCCGCGCGGCGCGATCCACGTCGACCTCGAGGGTCCGCAGGTCGCGGTTGTTGAGCCCGATGAGGCGCGCCCCGCTGTCGAGCGCGCGGTCGAGCTCCCGGGAGTCGTGGACCTCGACCAGTGGCTCCATCCCTAGCTCGAGCGTCCTCGCCACGAGGCCGGCCAGCCGGCGCGCCGGATGGAGAACCGCCAGGAGCAGGACGAGATCGGCGCCGGCCGCACGGAGCAGCGGGAGCTGGACCTCCTCGACGACGAACTCCTTGGCCAGGACCGGAACGCCGACCGCCGAGCGCACCGCTCGCAGGTCGTCGAGCGACCCACCGAACCAGTGTGGCTCACAGAGGACCGAGATCGCCCGGGCGCCGCCGGCTTCGTAGGCCCGCGCGCGCGCGACCAGGTCGTCGCCGTCGGTCACGATCCGGCCCGCCGAGGGCGACGAGCGCTTGATCTCGGCGATCAGGTGCAGACCAGGCGTCGAGAGCCGTTCGGCGACCGGCCGCGGCGGTGGGGCGGCGTGCGCCGCGGCCAGCACGGCCGAGCGAGTCGTCCCGGCGAGCTCGGCGAGCACGTCCGCGCGCCGCCGGGCCGCGATCTGATCGACGACGTTGTGCCGACCGGCGGCCAGCGCTCGGGCGGCGCGCGGCCGCTGGACCACGGCGGTCATGCGGGCGCTCCCGTCGCCGGGGCCGTGCCCTGGGCTGCCGCTCGCTCCGCGCGGAGCGTTGCGAGCAGCTCGACCGCGAGACCGGCGTCGATCGTCAGCGCCGCGCGCTCGATCCCCTCCTCCATCTGCCCCACGACGCCCGCCACGAGCAGCGCCGCGCCGGCATTGAGCAGGACGACGTCACGATGCGTGCCGGGCTCCCCGTGGAGGACGGCCTCGGTCATCCGCGCGTTCTCCGAGGGCGTGCCGCCCGCCAGCCGCGCCGTGGCGACGCGCCTGAACCCGAGGGCCGCGGCGTCGATCACGTGCCGCTCGACCGTGTCGCCGGTCACGACGTACGCGACGCCACTGCCGTCGAGCGGCAGCTCGTCGACGCCGTCACCGTGGATGACGAAGGTTCGCTCGGTGCCGAGGCGAGACACCACCTCGGCCATCCGGGCGGCCAGGCCCGCGTCGCCGACCCCGAGCAGCTGACGCCGCGTCCCCGCCGGGTTCGTGAGGGGGCCGAGCAGGTTGAACGCGGTCCGCACGCCGATCTCCCGTCGCGTCGGCCCGGCGTACTTCATCGCCGGGTGGAAGTTCTGCGCGAACAGGAACGCGAAGCCGATCTCCCGGAGCGCCTTGCCCGCCGATTCCGCGTCGTGGTCGATCCGGACCCCGAGCGCGTCGAGCACGTCGGCCGACCCCGACCGCGAGGTCATGGCCCGGTTGCCGTGCTTCGCGACCGGAACGCCGGCCGCCGCGGCGACCAGTGCCGCCGTCGTCGAGATGTTGAAGGTCCCGCTGCCGTCCCCGCCAGTTCCCACGACGTCGATCGCGTCGGCCGGCGCCTCCACGCGGAGGACGCGCTCGCGCATCGCCAGCGCGAAGCCGGCGAGCTCGTCGACGGTTTCGCCGCGCATCCGCAGGCCCATCAGCATCGCGGCGAGCTGGGCCGGCGTCGCCTCACCGTCCATGACCGCGCCCATCGCCGCATGGGCGTCGTCCATCGACAGCGTGCCGCCCTCCACGATCGTGACCAGGGCGGCTCGGACCTGGTCGCTCATCGAACGGACCCCGCGGGCAGCCCGGTCTCGGCCATGCCGGCCGTGGCGAAGGAGCCGCTGGCGTCGTCGAGGCGGGACGCCTCGCCCTCGCCGGCGAGGCGCAGGAAGTTGGCGAGGAGGTGCGGGCCCTGCGGTGTCAGGACCGATTCGGGATGGAACTGGACGCCTTCGAGAGGGAGCGTCGCGTGGCGGAGGCCCATCACCACGCGGTCGACCTCGCTGATCGCGGTGACGCGC
Organism: Chloroflexota bacterium; assembly: GCA_016200745.1. Classification (GTDB taxonomy): domain Bacteria; phylum Chloroflexota; class Limnocylindria; order Limnocylindrales; family CSP1-4; genus SPCO01. Next base: position 3,405 of record JACQEF010000155.1, read on the forward strand.
AGCTCGACCGGCAGCGTGGCCGGATCCACGGCCAGCGAGTGGTATCGGGCGGCCATGAACGCCGGCGGCATTCCCTCGAGCAGGCCCGCGCCGTCGTGGCTCACCTCGGATGCCTCGCCGTGAACGAGGGTGGGGGCGCGGACGATCGACGCCCCGAACGCCACGGCCATCGACTGCATCCCGAGGCAAACCCCCAGCAGCGGGATCCCCCGCTCCGCGGCGACCCGGACGCTCTCCACCGAGACGCCCGCGTGATCCGGATCGCCCGGTCCCGGCGAGATCACGATCCCGCGCAGGTCCGAGGCAGGCTCGTCCGCCAGGTCGCGGATGGCGGCGCCGTCCATGGCGTCGTTGCGGACGACGCGGACTTCGGCGCCGGCAGCCTCCAGGGCCTGGACGAGGTTGAACGTGAAGCTGTCGTAGTTGTCGATGACCAGGATCATCGGCGGGGTCCCTTGACCGGTTCGACGGCGGGACGATCCGACGATGGGATCTCGTCGGGCTCGGGTCGCGGGACGTCGGGGATGCCGGCCGCGAGGTCGATCGCACTCCGGAGGGCGGCCGCCTTGTGCTCGGTCTCTTCGAACTCGCGTTCGGGGACGGACCCGGCCACGATCCCGGCCCCGGTGTGGACGTGCGCCTGGCCGCCCTTGAGGACGGCGCTCCGGATCGTGATCGCGGTGTCGAGGTTGCCGTCGTACCCGAGGTAGCCGACCGCTCCGCCGTACAGGCCTCGCCGTTCGCCCTCCGCGGCGGCGATCAGCTGCATCGCCCGGATCTTCGGAGCGCCCGACAGGGTGCCTGCCGGGAAGACCGACCGGAGCGCGTCGAGTGCGTCGAGCTCGGGTCGCAGCCGGCCCTCGACGTGGCTGACAAGGTGGAGGACGTGGCTGTAGCGCTCGACCTCCATGTACTTGCTGACGGTCACCGTCCCGGCCCGGGCCACCCGGCCCAGGTCGTTGCGGCCGAGATCGACGAGCATCACGTGCTCGGCCCGCTCCTTGGGATCGGCTTGGAGCTCCTCGGCCAGGAGCGCGTCCTCGCGGGCGTCCGCCCCGCGCGGCCGGGTCCCGGCGATCGGGTGGGTCGTGAGGCGGTCGCCCTCGACCTGGAGCAGGAGCTCGGGCGACGCGCCGACGACCTCGTAGCCGGGCGTCCGGACGAAGAACAGGCGATGGCCTCCTTGGCGACCCGGACGGCGCCGATGTACTCGTCACGGCCGAGACTGGTCTCGACCGGGCCGCCGACGGCCGGGAACGGGGTCGCCGTGCCCGAAGCCGCGGCCGCGCTGCCGTTGCCTGGCCTTCGGCTCGTTCCGTTCAGCTCCGCCGCGCTCGGGCGCGCGGTACGTTCCAGCGCCTCGAAGATCGCGGTCTCCGCGATCCGGTAGCGACCTTCCAGATCCGGCGTCTCTGTGTGGAGCGAGGCGATTGCGGAAAGTGTGTGGGTCAGGTGGTCGAACACCAGCACGAGGTCGGTCTCGATGAAGGCGGCGATCGGGACCCCGACCGGGTCGCGATCCGGGAGCGGCACGGTTGGCTCGAAGGACGAGATCGCGTCGTAGGCGAGGGCGCCGACCGCGCCGCCGGTGAACCGGGGCATTCCCTCGGTCGGCTGGACTCGACGACGCGGTACGAACCCCCGGATCGCGGCGAGGGGATCCGACGCGACGGATTCGAGGAGGTACGCCGGCCCGCCGTCGTCGAGGCGCAGGAAGGCGCCGATCGGGGTCTCGAGGTCCGCCGGGCGAGTGGCGCGCAGCAGGATCGTGTCGGCGTTCGCGGCCAGGCGCCCGGTCTGCGCCAGGCTGATCGGATCGGCTGTGGTCATCGTGTGCGGCCTCGGAGAATCAAGAACGACCAATCGTCTCCGGGACGAAAGGTCGAGCCTTCCGCGGTGCCACCCTCATTCGGCGTTGCCGCACTCTCCTGACCGACGGGCCTGGGTTCCACCCGGGGCTACCCCTGCCGATCGGCGCTGCCCGATATCGCTGGCGCTCTGCGCCGGAGCCTACTTGCGCCTGCGGCTTGCGCCGCTTCGCGTTCGGTCCGGAGACTCCCGGGTCCATTCCCTGTCGTCGTCGCTCCGGCTCGCACCAACCGCCGGATCTCTGGGTCGACGTGCGACGGGTACTCGTCCCGATCACAGCCCGTTCTTCGTGATGTCCGCGGAGTATGGGTCGGCCCCACGCGACACGTCAAGCGCCTGCGCTGGCGGAGAGGGTGGGATTCGAACCCACGGAGTCTTGCAACTCAACGCTTTTCAAGAGCGCCGCCTTCAACCGCTCGGCCACCTCTCCAGCGTGGGCAGGATAGCGCGGCTCGGTGCGCGACCTCAACGCGCGACGAGCTCCGCGGTCCGGCTACGGCCCGCGGAGCCGCTAGGGGGCCGGCGACGCCGACGGCACCGCCGCCTGGCCGAGCAACCCCTTGAGATCGAAGATCGACGCGTTGCCGGACGGGGACCAGCATCACCGTGATCTTGTCAGCCAGCTTCTGGATGTACTGGTACTGCAGGGTCTGGTCCGACAGCGAGGCCGCGAGCGCCCGGTTGGCGGTCGCCTGGCCGCTTGCCAGGGCGACGGCCTGGTCGGCCTGGATCTTCTTCTGGGCCAGGATCTGCTGCTCGGTCTGGACCTGCTGCTGCGCGACCTGCTTGGCCTCGATAGCCGACCCCGCGAGGCACGGGTGGTGAGGGTCAGCCAATCGGTTCGGCCGTCTCCTGCTTGAGCTCGTGGAACGCCCGGAGCCACGCGCGACTGAGTGCAGCGATCCCGACGACGAGGACGACGCCACCGATCGCCGACGCCCCACCCCCGATCCGGAGGCCGGCGATCCCGCCGGCGATGAGGCCCCCGGCCACCAGGAGTGCGACCACTGTCCGGCGGCGCCGGTCGTTGCGCTCCCAGAGCACCCCGGACACGAGCGCAAGGAAGATTCCGGTCGCCAGGATTCCGAGCCAGGCGTCGCCTTCGAACGAGTGGCTGCTGGCCACACTCGGGCTCACGGCGAAGGCAAGGACGAACATGCCGAGGAGCAGCAGGGCCATCGCGCCACCCTCGACGATCGCCGAGCGCACACCGTCGACCAGGCCGGCGTGCCGATGGAGGAGGTAGGCCCGGAACCCGAAGCCCGACGCTCCGGCAAGCGCGACGCTGTACTTGGCGAGCCCACCCGGATCGCTCGTCCCCGACGTCGTGAAGCCGGGCGTGGCCGCCAGGGCGACGACGCACAGGATGAGTGCGACCACGCCCAACGCAATGGCGATCACGCGTCTCACGTCCATGTCCCGGGCCAATCGCTCGCGGATCACCCGACTCCCCCGTCGGATCCGAACGGCCGCATCATGGCCCGCCGATGGGGCACGGGCAAGGGCCAAACGGCCGTCGCGCTGGTCCCAGGGTCACAGCCCGGAACCGATCCACACCGCCGGCTCACCTGGCTGGTTGCCGCCATCCCAGGCATCGCCCACGGCGACGACCCGACCACCGGTGAGCGCGACGCCGCTCGGCAAGTCGGTGTGCAACCGGATGCCCATCGAGCCGCGGTCGCGCCACTTGCGCCCGTCCGCCGACACCCACAGGCGGACTTCACCCGATCGGTCCTCGCCCAGATCGATCAGGCCTGTCGGGCCAACCGTGAGCAGCCTGAATTCGCCTGGGTCGGGTCCCTCGAAGGCCGGCTGGCCCGGCTTCGGAAACACCGGTGGCAGCTGCTCCCAGGTGCGCCCATCGATCGACCACCAGTGGGTCTCGACGCCCCAGCCACAATCGAGACCCGACCGCTCGCACTGCACCCGCTCGTCGTGGGATCCCTCGTTGCCGATCAGGAGCACGCCCTCGGACGTCACGTGCAGGCGGCCGAGCGCAACGTCCAGGTCCGGCGGGAACCCCGCCTTTGCCGGCACAGGCCGCCAGACGGTGCCGTCCCGCGATTCCCAGAACGCCGCGACGTAGCGGCCGCCGACGTCCTGCGTACCGGCGGCAAGCCATCGACCATTGACGAACGCCACGTCGGCAACGGCGCCCGAACTCAGCCGCGCGGCGGCGTCGTTGACCGCTGTCCAGGCTCGGCCGTCGGACGATCTCCAGATGCCAGCCCGATCAGCCTCACTGCCGACCACGAGGAAACCGTCGGCCGTGGCCGTGGCCGCCGCCAGCTGGGGACCGTCGGGGCTGGTGGATGGGAACGGCACGCGCTCCCAGCTCTCGCCGTCTGCCGACCACCAGGTCGCCGGGGCTTCGACCTCACAACACGTGTCACCGAACAGGACGATGCCGTGCGGTCCAGCTGCGAGCAGGTGGATCTCCGACGTATCCGCCGGCCCGACGCCGGCGTCGATCGGCACCGTCCTCCACGAATCGCCGGTATCCGACAGGAAGACGGCCGCCTGATCGTTGAACTGGTTCCGCCCCGGCAAGCGCACGCGCCCATACGCCACCAGGCCGGATCCCCAGGCGACCACGCCGTCGATCCGTTCGGCCATGTTCGGTTCGCCAAACGGAGCGGCAACACGCGTCCAGCGAAGGTCGCCGTCCTGCTCACCGGGGATCTGCGAGGCGGTTGGTTCCGGACTCCGGGTGGAACGGGGTCTCGGCGTTGCTGTCGCCGCGCTCGATGGGTCGGCACGCACGGACGGTTCGGGTGACGCCGGAGGACTCGACGTGCACCCTCCAGCCAGGAGCACGACCAGCAAGGCCGCAACCGAGGATGCGCGCATCCTCGGTTCTCGGCCGTCGGCGCTACCGGCGCTCATGGCGACGCCCCGCGTGATGATGGGCGCCATGGCGGTGGCCGAAGGTGACTCCCCACGCCTCCAGCTCGTCGTGAAGCGCCTCGCGGGCACTTGGCGGCCAGATCCGCAGGTCGACTGCGACTCCACCGGTCGGCCCGGTGAGTCGCAGCTCGTCGCTCGTCACGGCCGCCTCGAGCAGCGCGGGATCATCGAGCACACGACCGGGCCGACGGAACCAGACGTCCGTCCAGGTCCGGACCGCGACGCCGTGCTGGCAGAGCTCGAGCTCGTGCTCCTGCCAGCCGATCAGGATCTCGAGGGCGGCCCACACGCCGATGGATGCCAGCAGGGCAGAGATCGCGAATGGCAGCGAATCCGCGTGAAGGGGTCCCGATGCGGCGCGCAGGACCAGGAAGAAACGCGATTGTGGCCGCCACGATGAACGGGATCACCCAACCCTGGAGCACCGGCGGATTGAGATGCGTGAGCTCATCCTCGAGCGCCGCGTCGATCTCGTCGCCGGTCACGTACCGACCGGCACCGAACATGGGATACGCGCGCCCGAGGTCGTGCAGGTAGTGCCCGGGATGCCACGGCCGATGGGCCGCCCGCCCCTCGAACAGCCCGCGAACGATGGATCGCGCCTGGGCGCGACGCTCGTTCCCGGTCGGGAGCCAGGTCGGCGGCGGCACGGGTGACTCGAGCAACAGCGACGAGATCCAGCCCATACCCCCCTCCCCTGCGAGCTGCCCGCGGTCCGCGGCCCAGGGCCAGCATGCCTGACCTGGGCGCGATACGGCAATGGTGACCTATCGTGATCAGGACGCGGCGCCTCGGAACGTTGTGGCGCGCCCCTACGCAGGACACCATCAGACCAGGAGCACCATGCAGTTCGGGGTCTTCACCGTCGGCGACGTCACGACCGATCCAGTCACCGGCCGCACGCCGACCGAGGCCGAGCGGATCGGGGCGATGGTCGCCATCGCCCTCAGGGCCGAGGCGATCGGGCTCGACGTGTTCGCGACGGGCGAGCATCACAACCCGCCGTTCGTGCCGTCCTCGCCGACCACGATGCTCGGCTACATCGCCGCCCGGACCGACCGCCTGATCCTGTCAACCGCCACGACGCTGATCACGACCAACGATCCGGTCAAGATCGCCGAGGACTACGCGATGCTCCAGCATCTCGCCGGCGGCCGGGTGGACTTGATGATGGGTCGCGGCAACATGGGGCCGGTCTACCCCTGGTTCGGGCAGGACATCCGGAACGGCATCGCGCTGGCGTACGAGAACTACGCGCTGCTCCATCGGCTCTGGCGGGAGGACGTCGTGGACTGGGAGGGGAAGTTCCGGACCGCGCTGACCGGGGTCACCTCGACCCCGCGGCCGCTGGACGGTGTCCCGCCGTTCGTCTGGCACGGCTCGATCCGCAGCCCGGAGATCTCCGAGCAGGCCGCCTACTACGGCGACGGCTTCTTCCACAACAACATCTTCTGGCCGAAGGAGCACG
>JACQEF010000156.1 GCA_016200745.1 Chloroflexota bacterium
CAGCTGCGTCACCAGGTCGTCGTAGGTCCCCTGGACCCCGTCGATCCGGGTCGCCAGGGCGCTGATCTTCTTCTTGACCTGGGCGAGGTCGGCATTGACCCCGCGGAGCTGGACAGCCGTGTCATGAATGTCGGCCGACAGGCTCGCCTGGATGGCAGCCAGCTGGGCGATCCGAGCGCGCTGCGCCGCGACGTCCTTCTTGAGCTGGGCCTGCCTCGCGCGGGCGGCGCTCAGCTCGTCTCCGTGGACGCTCTGGACGTTCGGCGGCGCGCCGATCACGCCGACGATGAGCGGGAGGAGGAGAAGGAGGAAGCCGAGGCGGCGGCCGAAGCGTCGAGGCCGGGACGGGGGCCCGGCAAGCGAGGTCCAGCCACTCACGGGCGAACGGGCCCCGCCATCAGTCGTGCTGCGCTGCTCCAGGGCGATGTCATCGTGCGAGCCAACTCCGATAGTCGCGCCGGGGCCCCAGGGGACCCGGAACGCCAAGCGGCGACGCCCGCCGGTGGATCGCCGTCCGGAGCGGGCACGACTCCTTGACGACACCGGCTCGAGGGCATGATACGCGCCCGAGTCTAGGCCGGGCGGGCCCGGCCGGCGCTGGGTCGATGGTCCGGTCGCCCCCCGGGACCCTCGCGGTTGGTGCCAGGCCCCACCCCGCTCGCGATCCTAGGCGCGGATCAGCACCGCCCAGAGCGCGCCGACGATGAAGAACGGACCGAACGGCACGTAGCTCCGCCGCCCGATCCGGCGCGCCGCGAGCAGCACGAGCAGCACGACGCCGGACACCACGAGCGCGAACACCACGCCGCCCAACGCCCGGCTCCCGCCCGTCAGCAGGCCGATCCCGGCGAGCAGCTTCACGTCGCCGAGGCCGAACGCGCCGGCGCCGAACGGGATCGATGGGATGAACAGGACCGCCGGGATGGCCACGGCGGCGATCACCGCCGGCAGCAGCTCCGTCCCCACCAGCGGGTTGGCGCCGCTGACCGCGTAGAGCAGGGCCACCGGGATGACCGGCAGGGTCAGCTCGTCCGGCAGCAGCCGCTGGTCGAGGTCGATCGCCAGCCCCACGACCAGCGTGACGAACCAGGCCCCGAAGACCGCGAACGCGAGCGGATCGCCGGAGAACCGGAGCGGCAAGAGACCGAGCGCCAGCGCGCCGACGACCGCGGTGGTCGCCGTGCGCCAGTCCACGGCCCGTCCGGCAGGGTGCTCCTCGTCATGCTCGGGCCAGCGCGTGGCGAACCGGTCGGCCGCCAGGCCGAGGGCAAAACCCCCGGCTCCAAGGACGACGGACAGCGGCTCCATCGACGAGCTGGCGAGCGGGACGGGACGACCGCGGCCGGCCGGGACGGCGACCCGGTCAGCCGGCCCGAGCGCCGGCGAGGGCCAGCTCCACGAGCGTCGCGTGCGAGGCTCCCGTCGCGCCGCGCGGCGCGTAGGCCGTCGCCTTGCGGTAGTAGCCGGTCGAGGCGATGTCGAGGTGGACCCACGGCCGCGTCACGAACTCGCGCAGGAACAGCCCGCTCTTGATGAGCCCGCCCTCCGGGGAGCCGGAGTTGGTCAGGTCGCCGTACCAGCTCTCCATCTCGCTCACGTAGTCCTCGATGAGCGGGAGCTGCCAGTAGCGCTCACCCGCGCGCGCGCCGGCCGCCGCGACCTCGTCGTAGAACGACTGCGGCGTCCCGAACGCGCCGGTCACCTGGTTGCCCAGGGCGCGCCCGACCGCGCCAGTCAGCGTCGCGACGTCGACGAGGTGGGTCGCTCCCAGGCGCTCGGCGTAGCTCAGGGCGTCCCCGAGGATCAGCCGGCCCTCGGCGTCGGTGTTGATGATGTCGACCTTCTTGCCGTTGAGCGCGGTGACGATGTCACCGGGCCGCGTCGAGTGCGGGCCGGGCATGTTCTCGACGGTCGGCGCCACCGCGAGGAGCGGCGTGCCGGGCGCGAGCCGCGCCACGGTCGCGATCGCCGCGATCACCGTGCAGGCCCCGGTCTTGTCCATCTTCATCTCTTCCATCCGGTCGGATGGCTTGATGCTGATGCCGCCCGAATCGAAGCAGACGCCCTTGCCAACGATCGCCAGGTGCCGCCCGAGCGCGTCGAGCTCGCCTTCCCCGCCGGAGCGCAGCAGGATCATCCGCGGCGGGTTGTCGCTGCCCCGGCCGACGGCCATGAACATGCCCATGCCGAGCTCGGTGGCCCGCTCGGGCCCGATCACGTCGATCCACAGGTCGTGCTTCCGCGCGATCGCCCGGGCCTCCTCGGCCAGGACCTCCGGGCTGACGTCGTTCGAGGACCGGTTGGACAGCGTCCGGGCCAGCGCCGAGCCCTCGGCGATGACGATGCCGCGCTCGGCGGCCGTCGTGAGCGCCGCGGCATCCGCGCCGGGTGCGATGAGGATCAGCTCGTCGGGCACGACCATCGGCGAATCGACCGAGTCGCGGTAGATCGTGCGCGGGTCGTACGAACCCTCGAGCACGCCGCGGGCCACGAGCCCGGCGACGGCCGCAGCGTCCCCGCCCAGCGCGTCGGCGAGGGGCGAAAGCCAGAACGCGAGGCGCCGGACTGCGCGCCCGGCCAGTCGGCGCTCCGCCGTGGCGGCGACCCGGACGACCACCTCGCGGTCGACCGTGGCGGGATCTCCGATCGACTCGAGCAGCAGCCGCCGGGCGGGCAGCCCGCCGGTGGACGCGGTCGCGGTCGAGTAGCGCTTGGCGTTCAGGTCGCCGAAGTCGACCAGCGACTTGAGCTCGCCGCCAGCCCGGCGATCGAGCTCGCCGAGGCCGCCGTCGAAGGTGACGGGCGAAGCGACCGGGACGACGAGGAGATCCGCGGGCACGTCCCACGGCTGATCGGTGACGACACGAAGCTGCACGGGTATCCAGACCTCCGGAGGAGGACCGCCAGCGGTCGCGCGGCGCGGCGGTCCAGGCGAAACGTTGCGGCCAGTGTAGCCGCGGTCAGGGCGTCAGGGAGGGGCGTCCGGCGGTCAGGGCGTGGCGCTCGGCTCGGGCGACCCTGAGGTCCCGGCGCCCGGGTTGCCGGCGGCGATCGCGTCGATCAGCTTGCCGCGCGCCTCCTCGATCGCGATGACCGCCCCGTTCATCCCGCCCCGGCCGATCTCGGCCATGATCACCACCAGCCCGCGGGTGTCGGGCGGAAGCTTCTCCTTGGCCGCCTGCTCCGCCGCGATCGCCTTGCGCACGGCGTCCGTCACCCGGCTGCCCACCTTCGAGATGGCCTTGTACAGGTCGCGGAGCGCCTTGTCGTACGCGGCGTTCCGATCGAGCCACTGGTCGAGCACGGTCACGTCCACGGTGTTGGCGAGCTGGTCGCGCAGCCGCCGCGCCTGGGCGATGGTGGCGTCGGCCTGGTCGAGCAGGGTCAGCGCGTCGTCGTATCGGGCGGCCCGGCCACGCTGGGCAGCCCGGACCACCAGGTCGTCATGCCTGGCCAGCAGGTCGCTCATCCGCGTCGCCGAGATCGAGCCGAGCGTCAGCCGCTCCCAGGCGTCGTCGAGGCCCTCGGTCGCGTCGATCGCGGCGACGAGCGCCGCATGCCGGGCTGCGACGTCGGGCGACAGCTCGATCGCGACGACCGGGGTGCCGACGTAGGGGATCGCCGCGAGCTCCCGGCGGAGCGCGACCGTCCGAAGGCGCAGGTCCGCGACCAGGTCGTTGCCCGCGGCGATCGCCTCGTCGACGGTGGCCGTCTCGACGCCGTTGAGCGCAGCCAGCGCTCCCCGGGCCTGGACACCGAGCCGGGCGACCTGGTCGGCCAGCGCCGAAAGGTCGGTGGCGGCCGCATCCAGCATCGGTTCGACTTCGCGGTCGCCGGTCGCGGTGAGCTCCGCGCGGGCGGCCGTGCCCGGCTGGTGGTCCATCGCGTTGACGATGCCGGCACCGCCGAGCCCGATGACGACGAGGAGTGCGAGCCAGCCGATGGAGATGGCGACCCGCCGGACCGCCGCCTTGACCGCTCCGAACGTGATCGAGCGGATCCGGTCCGACAGGCTCATTCGGCGGCGCCGTACTGGTCGCGCGGCCTGCGCCGGAGGTAGCCCAGCCCGCCCTCCATCGGCCGCGGCTCGAAGCCGAAGCGCGACGGGATCAGGTCGAGCGGTCCCACGTTGTCGAGGCGGAGCTGCCGGAGCTGGTCGGTGGCCACCGGGAACGGCAGGTGGACGAGCTCGGCGGATCCGGCCACGAGGCGGATCAACGGGATTGGCATCGGCACGATCGCGCGGCGCTTCCCGAGCGCCCGGAGCACCTCCTCGGTGATCTCCCGATAGGTCCAGTAGCGCGGGCCGCCCAGCTCGAACGTCCCGCCGACCGTCGACGGATCCACGAGTGAACGGATCACCACGGCCGCCACGTCGCCGACGAAGATCGGCTGGAACCGGCTCTTCCCGTCACCCGGGACGGGCACGATCCCCGGGGAGAGGCGGACAAGACCCGCGACGATGTTGAAGAACCCGTCGCCCGGCCCGAACTGGAGCGACGGCTTGAGGATCGTCCAATCCAGCCCGGAGTCGCGGACCGCCGACTCGGCCCTGGCCTTGGAGCTGGCGTAGTGGAGCCGCGGGTCGTCGGCGACGCCGAGCGCCCCGAGGTGGACGAGACGGCGGATGCCGGCCGCGGTCATCGCGGCCAGGATCGCGCGGGTGCCCTCCGTGTTGACCCGGGCGAGATCGGCGCCGCCGGTGTAGTCGCGCGGGATCGCGGCGAGGTGGACCACGGCGTCGACGCCGGCGAGTGCGGGCCCCAACGTGGCCGGACGCGTGACGTCGGCCTCGCGTAGCTCGACGTCCGATCGACGGGCCGCGCCCAGGCGGCCGAGCAACTCGTCGCCGGCCGACCGGGTACGGACCATCGCGACGACCCGGTGGTCTGCATCGAGCAGCGCCGGGACGGTGTGGCTGCCGACGAACCCGTTCGCGCCGGTCACGAGGATCGTGGACACCGTGGCAGGGTAGCATCGCCGGCATGACGGATCGCGCGCGCGGCCGGGAGCCCGACGACCTCCTCGTCCAGATGCCAAAGGCCGAGCTCCATCTCCACCTCGACGGCTCGCTCCGGGTCGACACCGCCATCGAGCTGGCCAGGACCCGCGGCGTCGACGCGCCGCTCGATCGCGCAGGGATGGCGGCCCGGCTGATCGCCCCGATGCCGTGCCGCGACCAGGCCGAGCTGTTGCGGGCGTTCGACCTCCCGATCGCGCTGATGCAGGACGCCGAGGCCCTCGAACGGATCACCGCCGAGCTCGTCGAGGACGAGGCCGCCGACGGCGTCCGCTACGTCGAGATCCGCTGGGGCCCGCTCCTCCACGTCGCCCGCGGACTCGGACTCGCCGAGGGGATCGCGGCCGTGTGCGCGGGCGCGCGCGAGGCCTCCGCGCGGACGGGAACGGTCGTCCGGCTGATCTGCACCGCGCTCCGCTCGCACGACCCGGTCGCCAACGTCCGGCTGGCCCAGACCGCGGCCGAGTTCAGGGATCGTGGCCTGACCGGCTGGGACCTGGCCGGACCCGAGGCGGCCTTCCCCGATCCGCTCACCCATGGGGCGGCGTTCAGGGCGGCGCGCGCCGGCGGTCTTCGGATCACCGTCCATGCCGGCGAGTGGGGCGGCGCCGCGCAGGTCCGCCGCGCCCTGACGGTTGAGCCCGAGCGGATCGCGCACGGTCCCGGCGCCTTCGACGAGCCCGGGCTGTGCCGCGAGCTGATCGCCCGGGGCGTGGCCCTCGACCTGTGCCCCACCTCCAACTGGCAGGCGGGGCTCGTGCCGACCGTCGCGGCACACCCGCTGGCACGGCTCCACCGCGCGGGCGTGCCGGTCACCCTCAGCACGGACGACCGGACCGTGTCGGACATCACGCTCTCGGAGGAGTACGGGCACGCCGTCCGCGACATCGGGCTGACCCTGCCCGAGCTCTGGGCGATCGACCGGCGCGCCCTTGACGTCGCGTTCGCGGACGAGGCCGACCTGGTGCCACTCCGTGACGCGTTCGACGCCTGGGCCCGAGGCACGACCGAGCTGGGCGCGCCGCCTGCTACATTCCGCGCGTGAACTGCCCGTCCTGCGGCACGCCGAGCGATCCCGGCCGCAAGTTCTGCGCGGAATGCGGGACCCGCCTCTCCCTCATCTGCCCGTCGTGCGCCGGCGTGAACGCCGCAGCCGCCAGGTTCTGCGGGGAATGCGGGACGCGGCTGTCGGCCGACCTGCCCGGCGTCGCCGGCACCGCTGCCTCGCCCGCGTCGGCGCCCGCCAACGCCGCCCCGGTCGCCGAACGGCGCCTCGTCACCGTCCTGTTCGCCGATCTCGTCGGGTTCACCTCGCTCGCGGAAGGGCGTGATGCCGAGGCGGTCCGCGAGCTCCTGACTCGCTACTTCGAGCTGGCACGCGATGTCATCGAACGATACGGCGGGACCGTCGAGAAGTTCATCGGCGACGCCGTGATGGCGGTCTGGGGCGCACCCGTCGCCCACGAGGACGACGCCGAACGCGGCGTCCGGGCCGGGCTGGAGCTCGTGGACGCGGTCCATTCGCTCGGGCCAGGGATCCAGGCTCGAGCCGGCGTGTTGACCGGCGAGGCGGCCGTCACGCTCGGCGCCCGCGACCAGGGGATGGTCGCCGGGGACCTGGTCAACACGGCGTCCCGGCTCCAGTCCGTGGCCGCACCGGGCAAGGTCCTCGTCGGCGAGGCGACCCACCGCGCCAGCTCCGGGGCGATCGCCTTCGAACCGGCCGGCGACCAGGTCCTCAAGGGCAAGGAGGCCCCGGTCGCGGCCTGGGTCGCCCTCCGAGTGGTCAGCAAGCGCAAGGGCCTCGGCCGGTCGGACCGGCTGGAGGCGCCGTTCGTCGGCCGCGACTCCGAGCTGCGCCTGCTCAAGGACCTGTTCCACGCGACGACCCGCGAGAGTCGCGTCCGGCTGGTCTCGATCACCGGCCAGGCCGGGATCGGCAAGAGCCGGCTCGCCTGGGAGTTCCTGAAGTACGTCGACGGCGTCGTCGAGGGCGTGTGGTGGCACGACGGCCGCTCGCCGGCCTATGGCGAGGGCGTCACCTTCTGGGCGCTTGGCGAGATGATCCGGTCGCGCGCCGGACTGCTCGATACGGACGACGTCGAGACCACTCGGGCCAAGGTCGCGGCGATGGTCGCCGAACACGTCCCCGACGAAGCGGAGCGGGTCTGGATCGAACCGGCGATGCTCGCGCTGCTGGGCGCCGGCGAGGCGCCCGCCGGTGGGCGTGACGAGCTGTTCCGTGCCTGGCGGACATTCTTCGAGCGGCTGAGCGCGACGGGCATCGTGGGGCTCCTGTTCGAGGACCTCCACTGGGCCGACGCCGGGCTGCTCGACTTCATCGACTACGTGCTCGAGTGGAGCCGGGGCGTCCCGATCCTCATCATCACGCTCGCCCGCCCGGAGCTCCTCGAGCGCCGGCCGGACTGGGGCGCCGGTCGTCGCAACTTCCTCGCACTCGGGCTCGAGCCGCTGACCGAGCCGGCGATGCGCGAGCTGCTGGCCGGCTTGGTCCCGGGACTGCCGCCGGCGACCACGCGGTCGATCATCGAGCGGGCCGACGGGATCCCGCTCTATGCCGTCGAGACGATCCGGATGCTCCTGGCCGACGGCCGGCTCCGCGAGGTCGACGGCCACTACGAACCCGCCGGCGAGCTCGGCGAGCTGGCGGTCCCCGAGACGCTCCAGGCGCTGATCGCCGCCCGGCTGGACGGGCTCGATCCGGCCGACCGCACGCTCCTCCAGGACGCCGCAGTGCTCGGGCAGAGCTTCACGCTCGCCGGGCTGGCGGCCGTCTCGGGCGAGGAGCCGGCCGTCCTCGAGGGCCGCCTCCATGCCCTCCAGCGGCTCGAGCTGATCGACCGGGAAGTCGATCCACGCTCCCCGGAACGGGGCATGTACGGCTTCGTCCAGGCCCTCATCCGCGAGGTCGCCTACGGGACGCTGGCCAGGCGCGACCGGCGCGCGCGGCACCTGGCCGCGGCGCGGTTCTTCGAATCGCTCGACGACGACGAACTGGCCGGCGCGCTCGCCTCGCATTACGTCGCCGCCTGGCAATCGGCGCCCGAAGGCCCGGAGGGCGACGCCGTCGCGATCCAGGCCCGGCTGGCCCTCGTCGGCGCCGCGGATCGGGCCCTCAAGCTGGGCTCGCCGGAAGGGGCCATCGGCTTCTTCGAGCAGGCGCTCACGGTGGTCACCGATCCTTCCGAGCGCGCGCCGATCCTCGAGCGAGCCGGCCGGGCCGCCGCGGTCGCCCTCCAGCCGGATCGCGCCCAGGCGCTCCTTCGCGAGGCGATCGATGTCCGACGCGCCATGGCCGACAAGCCCGGCACCTTCCGGGCGATCGCTGCGCTCGGTGCCGCACTCATCACCGACCACCGACTGGAGGCGGCGGGGACCCTGCTCGAACCGGCGGTCGCCGAGGCCGAAGGCGCGGCCGATGACGTGGACCTCGCCACGCTGGTCTGCGCGCTCGCGCGCGTTCGATTCAGCCAGGATCGGATCGACGAAGGGCTGGCCCTGATCGACCGGGGGCTGCCGATTGCCGAGCGCGACGAATTGCACGAGCTCCTCACCGAGGCCCTGATCACCAAGGGGAGCCTGCTCTCGAAGGCGGGCCGGCCGGTGGAGGGGATCGCCCTGTGCGAGGCTGCCCGACGCATTGCCGTCGAGCACGGCCTCCCGGCCTGGGAAGGTCGGGCGCTCGTCTCGCTCAGCTTGAACATGGCCATCCGCGACCCACGCGCCGCGATGGCGCTGGAACGCGAGGCGATCGCCCTGGCCCGTCGCATCGGCCAGCGGGCGCAGGAGCTGCTGCTGATCGGCAACGCGGGCGAGGATTCCATCCGAACCGGCGAATGGGACTGGCAGGCCGCCGAGTTCGCTTCGCTCGGCGAGCTCGAGATCGAACCCGCGATCCGGTTGCCGATGGAGGCCTCGTCCAAGGTCATCGGGTTGTTCCGTGGCACTGTCGACCCCGACGAGATCGAGACTCGCTACGGGGAGCTCGTCCGGAACGTCGAGGACGTCGACGTGGCGAGCAGTGACCGCGACATGCGCGGCTGGCTGGCCCTCGCGAACGGGCGCTTCGCCGAGGCATCGGCAGCCTGGTTGGAGAACGCGGCCCTGAGCTCGCTCAACGCCCCGTACGTGCTGCCGAGGGCGGCGCACATGGCGCTCCTTGCCGGCGACGCCGCCACGGCCAGGCTCGCCCTGGATCGGCTCGTCGCGACCGGAGCGCACGGCCGGGCCCTCGATGTCGACCGCACCGCCGTCCAGGCGGGGCTGGCCGCGCTCGAGGGCCGCCGGGCGGAGGCGATCGCCGGGTACCGGGCCGTTCCTGAGGGCCTCGCCCGACCGACCTGGTCGGCCTACGCGCCGAGCCGCTCCAGTGCCTCGGCCAGCTCGGTTGCATCGGCGGCGATCGCGGTCGGCTGGTCGGCCGCGGCGAGCGCCTCCACCTGGGCGCGCGTCGTGACCCCGGTCAGCATGAAGATGCAGCGGGCGCCCACCGCCTGTGCCGCTGCCAGGTCGGTCCCGATCCCGTCGCCGATCATGATCGCCTCGCTCGGCTCGCGGCCCACGGCGCGCGCGGCGGCCTCCAACAGGTACGGCGCGGGCTTGCCGATGGAGACCGGCACGACCCCGGTCGCCGCCTCGACGGCCACCACCACCGATCCGGCGCCGGGTTTCAGCCCGCGCTCGGTCGGGTAGACCGGATCGCGGTTGGTGGCGATGAAGTGCGCCCCGGCCCGGATGCAGTCGGAGGCCACGGTCAGGCGCACGTACGTCAGGTTCGGGTCGAGCCCGACCACGACCGCGTCCGGATGGCCGGCCGCCTCGTAGCCGTCGATCCCCTCGTGGGTGACGCGCGTCGCGGCCGTCCCCGCGCCGACCACGTCGTAGCCCTCGTCGCGGAGCTCGCGCTCGAGCCCGCCGGCGCCCAGGACCAGGACGCGCCGGATATCGGGGTCGTGGGTGCGGAGGTAGGCCGCGGTGGCACGCGCCGACGAGACCACGGTGTTGGGCGAGACCGGCGCACCCATCGCGGCGAGTCGGGTCTGGTAGTCGGTCCGGTAATGCATCGAGTTGTTGGTCACGTAGACGACGTCGTCGCCGCGCGCGGCGCGGTCGGCCAGCACCGCCGCGACCCCGGGTACCGGCTCCGTGCCGCGATAGACGACGCCGTCGAGGTCGACCAGGAGGAGGAGGCTCACGGCCCGATCGTAGCCGCGCGCCCGGCCTCGCGTACGATGGGCCCGATGCCTGCTCCCGATCGCGACCCGCTGGCCGCCACCCAACGCCTGCTGATCGACGGGACCAATCTGCTCCACTCGCTCCAGCGCGGCGCGGGAGCGGCGCCGGCGGCGACGCTGATCGGCCGGCTCCGGGCGATCATCCCGCCCCGGGTGACGATCGAGCTCGTGTTCGACGGCCCGCCGGAGCGCGGCCTGCGGAACGAGCGAATCGCGTCCGGGACCCAGGTCCGGTACGGGGGCGCCCGGAGCGCCGACGCCGTGATCCTGTCGCTGGTCGACGATGTCCGGATGGTCGACGGCGCCGACGGCACGGCCGGCCTGCTCATCGTCACGGACGATCGCGAGCTCAAGTACGGGGCACGGATGCTCGGGGCCCGGACGGCCGGCTCGGCCTGGCTGCTCGGGCGGCTCGGCAGCGGGCGGCTGGCGTCGCCCTCGATCGGCAATCCCCGGGCGCCACGGACCGCGGCGGGCGCGGGCGGTGCGTCCGCGAGCGGCACCGACGGAGAGGAGCCGGAGCGCGTCGGCTGGCATCCGGGACGCGGCGCGACCACGAAACGCGGCAATCCGAAGCGATCGCCCAGGGCCGGAGGGACTGGTAGGATGCCGCGGTGAATCTGATCGACGCCCTGAACTCGATCTGGAGCCAGATCCTCCAGGTCACGTCCATGTTCGTGATCCCCGACTGGGGCCAGGTGATCGCCGCGCTGCCGGTCGTCATCGTGCTCGGACTGGTCGCCCCGTTCCTGACATTCCTGGCCCTCGGGACCCTGATCTACCTGGCCCGCAAGCCGCGCGTCAGCGTCCGCTTCGAAGAGGGGCCGCGCGTCGCCGAGATCGGCGCGGACGGCCGGCCGATCTTCCCGATCGGACTCCCCTATTGCCGCCGCGACCGGCTGGTCTACCCGTCCGGAGCGCTCCGCTGCGAGCGCTGCCGCGACGACCTCGCCGTGATCTGCCCGATGTGTTCGCTCGGCCGCTCCGCCCTGATCGACACCTGTGCGAACTGCGGCCTCGTCCTGAAGGTCAAGCGCCGTGCGGTCGCCGTGCGCGCGTCGGCGGGTCCGCGGCCCGGTGGCGCCGCGGTCGCGTAGGCGCTCGTCGTCCCGTCCATCGCGCCTGAGGAGCTGATCGTGGCCGGTCTCTCGTCGAGCCTCTTCTCGTTCGGCGTCATCCTCGTGGCGCTCGGGTTCGCCGCCCACGTCGGTCACGCGGTCATGCTCGCCAACGGCCGGCGGCTCCTCCCGGTGCTGTCGACCGCTCCCAGGCCGGCCTACGCGGGCGTCGTGACCGGATCGTTCGTCGCCGCGCAGGAGCGCGCGGCGGCCGGTGGCGACGATCCGTCGACGTCGTCGAGCCCGCTGTCCCGCGCGGCGCTCGGGTTGAGCGTCGTCGGCTGGCTGGCGCTCGGGGCCGCCATGCTCCTCCGCGCGTACGTCGTCGGGCGGGGGCCGTGGGGCAACATGTTCGAGTTCAGCGTCGCCTTCTCGTTCTCGATGATCGGCGGCTACCTGTTCCTCCAGCGCCGCTACCCGATCCGGACGATCGGCTTCCTGCCGCTCGGCGTCGCGCTGGCGATGCTGCTCTATGCGTCGAGCCTGCCGTCCGACATCAAGCCGCTCGTGCCGGCACTCCAGAACGCGCCGCTGCTGACCATCCACGTCGGGATGGCCGTGCTGAGCTACGGGATCTTCGCGGCCTCGTGCGCGGCCGGCGTGGGCTACCTGATCCAGGGGCAGAAGGACCGCTTCTCCTGGCTGCCCGGCCATCGTGTGCTCGACGAAGTCGCCTACCGGGCGGTGATCATCGGCTTCCCGATCTTCGCGACGATGATCATCCTGGGCTCGTGGTGGGCCTCGATCGCCTGGTCGCGCTACTGGGGCTGGGACCCCAAGGAGACCGCGGCGCTGGTCACGTGGCTGATCTACGCGGTCTACCTCCACGCCCGGAACCAGCGCTCGTGGGCCGGCCTGCCGGCGGCGTTGCTGCTGGTCGTGGGGTTCGGGATGGTGCTGGTCACCTACTCGGGATCGCTCTGGTTCAGCGGGCTCCACGCGTACAGCGGGCTGTAGGGGCCGACCCGGCGCGGCGCCGGGCCGGGCTACTCCAGGAGGTTCACCTTCTCGATCCGACGGCCCTCGTCGTCGACCAGCTGCCAGCCGACCCCCAGCTCCACGTCCGCACCGCGCACGACCGCCCGCACCGCTTCGCGAACGGCCGCGGGCACGTCCTTCGATCCGCCGACGGCCTTGCCGAGCGCCCGTTCGATCGCCAGCCGGGCGAGCGCCGGCTCCCCGTCGGCAACCTCGGCGCGCACGACCCGCTCCGGATCCTCGACACCCATCCGCTCCAATCGCGCGATCAGGTCGCGCGCGCGACGCTGATCGGCGGCGTCAAGCTCGCGCAGCCAGCGCGGTTCGGGCGGCGGCTCAGAGGCCGTGAACGAACCGCTGGGTGGCAGCGGCTCTAAGGCTGGACGGCCGTCGGGCTGGCATCGGGGCTCCTGAGTTGGTCAGCGTGACGTCGACAACGACGTGATGAGCCCGGGTGTGGGTGGCCGGGGAC
>JACQEF010000153.1 GCA_016200745.1 Chloroflexota bacterium
CGCCGGGTCGGCGCCCCCGACGAGCCGCCAGTCGGCCGTCTGGCTCCGCCGCGTCTGCGCGGCCTCGCGTCCCAGCACCGCGTCGATCACGTCGAGCGCCATCACGCGGTAGGTCGTGTACTTGCCGCCACCGATCCGGACGACGCCGTTCGGTTCGGCCGTCACCCGGTGTTCGCGTGACGCCTTCACCGTCGACCCGTCGGACGGTGCGATCAGTGGCCGAAGCCCCGCGTACGTGCCGACCACGTCGTCACGGGAGAGGTTGACCGTCATGGTGGCGTTGACCGTGTCGAGCAGCTTGTCGACTTCCCAGCCGGCCGCCGTCGGGTGCGCCGCCGAGCCCTCGAACGGCGCGTCCGTCGTGCCGACCAGCCAGTGCTCGCCCCACGGCACCAGGAAGACGATCTTGCCCGGGACCCGGATGGTCAGCCCCGTCCTGTTCGGGATTCGCTCGCGACGCACGACGAGGTGGGCGCCGCGGCTCGGCAGGATCCGGAGCGACCCGGAGCCGAGCGGGTGCTCCGGCTCGGCGGCCCAGACGCCCGTCGCGTCCACGACCGCCCGGGTCGGGATCTCGACGTCGCCGCCGTGGAGCAGGTCGGTCGCCAGCACCGCCTGGACGCGGCGAGTCCCGGGCTCGGTCCGGACGCCCGTGGCGCGGATCCGGGTGAGCGCCACGGCCCCGGCGGTCACGGCGGTCCGGGCGACCGCGAGCGTGTATCGCGCGTCATCCTCCACGCCGTCGTGGTAGAGCAGCCCGCCGCGCAGGCCCTGGTGCCGCAGCGTCGGTGCGAGATCGAGCGTCTCCGCGCGGTTGAGCCGGCGGTGCCAGCCACCGTCGCGGCGGGCACCGAGGATGTCGTAGAGGGTCAAGCCTGCGTCATAGAAGGCCTTGGAGAGATACGGCCGGCCGTAGATCGGGAACAGCAACGGCTCGAGGTGGACGAGGTGAGGCGCCAGCGCCAGCAGCCGCGAACGCTCGGCCAGCGCCTCGCGAACCAGCCCGATCCGGAACTGCTCGAGGTAGCGCAGGCCGCCGTGGATCAGCCGCGACGACCGCGACGAGGTGCCCGACGCGATGTCCTCCTGCTCGATCAGCACGGCGCGCATGCCCCGCGAGGCCGCGTCCAGCAGCGCCCCGCTCCCCACGATCCCGCCACCCACGATGACCACGTCCCAGGTCTCGCGGCCGAGCGAGGCAAGATCGGCCGCTCGGCGCTGGAGCGGCGTCGTCCCGGCCGCCACCGGCAGGCTCGTGCCGTCCGAGGGTGAGATGGTCACGGCTGCGGCGCGCCCGGTCCGCGTCGGGCGATCCGCCACAGGAGCCAGGCGGTCCCGACGATGAGGACGAGGATCGTCAGCGGTGTGTGGAACACGACCTCCTGGACCGAGGTCGGGAGCAGGCTGGTGGCCATGGCGGCGCCGAGGACGACCGCGACCACGATCGCCGCCACGACCACGACCTGGGCCCAGCCCGGTTGCCGCCCGGTGTCGCGCGGCTCAACCACGATCGGCCTTCGGCGGGATGCCGATCGGGGCGACCAGGACCTTGCCGGCGTATGCGGCTCCACGGCGGGTGAGCAGACCCGTCTTGGGCCGGTGGAAGGTGACGGTCAGGTCGGCCCGGACGGCCGGCTCCGACGGCTCCCCGCTCGACAGGTCGACCGCGGTCGGAGTATCCACTGCCACGACCGGCACGCCGATGGCCCGGGCACGGGTGATGATCTCGACCGCCGAGCGGATCGGATCGCGCAGCGCGCCCCGAACGCCGGTCCCGAGGAGGGCATCGACGACCACGGCCGCCTTGCCGATCCCCTGCCCGAAGATGGCCACGTCGCGGGCGACCGGCAGGTGGACCTTGTCGATGCCGGCGTCGCGGGCGATCCGGTCCCAGTTGCGCGCGGCCGCGTCGCCGCGGGGCCGGGCGTCCGCGGACACGTTGGCGACGATCACCCGAGCGCCCGCGAGAGCGAGCCGCCGGGCCGCCACGAAGCCATCGCCGCCGTTATTGCCAGGACCGCACAGGATGACGATAGGGCCCGTGCCCCACCGCCCGACGTCCACGGCCAGGGCCCGTACCGCCGCCGCGACGGCGGTTCCCGCATGCTCCATCAGCCGCTCCTGCGTGGAGCCGAGGGCCTGGGCACGCAGGTCGGTGCCGGTCATCGTCTCGGCCGAGATCGGCGACAGCGCCGACCGTCCCGCCCAGCGCTGGCGGAGGCCGCGCAGGTCGAGCGTGAAGATCGACGGATCGTCGGCCGGCACCGAACCGGTCGCGTCCGGGGCCGGCGCGGGCATCGGCGTCGAGGCGGGCATGGTCGTCCAAGCGTAGCCGACGCGGCCCCGGCTCACCGTCCCGCGGCGCCGGATCGCGGCGCGGCCGGGTGTCAGTCGATCACGTGGTCGACAGGCGGGCTCGCCGGCCGCGTCCGGCCGACGTCGTCCGTTGGTCGAGCTCGATGAGGCCCTCCACAGCCAGCGCGGTGAGCGCGGCCCGGACGGCCGCTTCGTCATGTTCCCCCACTGGGGCGTGGATCGTGGTCCACTCCCCGTCCGGCGCCGCACGCAGCCGGTCGACGATGCGCCCGCGGAGCCAGCGAGAGGTCGCGGCGAACGCGACCGGCGGCGTCGCCGGCCGGACGGCCCGCGCGATTCGCTGCGCCGAACGAGTGCCGCCGGCGTACGCGCACCACGCCCGAA
Source organism: Chloroflexota bacterium (assembly GCA_016200745.1). Taxonomy (GTDB): domain Bacteria; phylum Chloroflexota; class Limnocylindria; order Limnocylindrales; family CSP1-4; genus SPCO01. The sequence goes on from JACQEF010000153.1 coordinate 2,701, forward strand.
CGGGACAGCCCCCGCAGGCGGGCCTCCGCGGACGGCAGACCGTGGCCCCGAGATCCATCACGGCGTGCGTCCAGTCCCCCGCCCGGCCGCTCGGAACCGCGGCGTCGGCGACCCGCTGCAGTTCGGCGGCGTGCATCGCCGCGTCGTCACCGGCCAGGACCCGGCCGAGCACCCGGCGGACGTTCGTGTCGACGGCCCCGGCCGACTGGCCGAAGGCGATCGCCGCGACGGCCCGGGCGGTGTACGGTCCGACCCCCGGCAGCGCCTGGAGCGCGTGGAGGTCGCTCGGCACCTCGCCGCCATGGACGGTCACGATCTGCCGCGCCGCGCGCTGAAGGTTGAGCGCGCGCCGGTTGTACCCGAGCCCCTGCCACGCCCGGAGCACGTCCGCGAGACTCGCGGCCGCGAGGGCGTGTGGGGTCGGGAACCGGTCCATGAACCCGACCCAGGCATCGCCGGCACGTGCGGCCTGCGTCTGCTGGGCCATCGCCTCCGAGACCAGGACCGCGTACGGGTCGCTGGTGCGGCGGAATGGCAGGGATCGTCCGTGCTCGCCGTACCAGGCCAGGATGGCGTCGCGGGCCGCGGGGGGGATCGAAGGCGGCGCAGACATCCCGGGAGGATAGGTGACCGGACGTGTGGCCACCACTCACGGCCGCGATCCGCGCCCAATGGGTCCGCGCACGAGCCCGAAGCTCGGGTCAGCGGTCGTGTCGGGCCATGAGTGCTGTCTGGAAGACTCACCCCGATCGCCGTGGCATGACCTGCCCACCATGGGCGCCGGCGGGCACCGGTACTCAGCCGGGTCGCGCGTTACCGCGTCACGCGAGCAGCCCGCGGAGACCCTCGGTCGGTGCCCACAGCCAGCTCGGCAGATAGGTACTGGCGTAGATGAACTCGTAGCACTCCTTCTCGATCTCGAAGGCGCGGATCAGCTCCGGGTCGACCGCGATCGGAGAGCCGGACCGCCGGAGCCCGGCCCGGTAGGCCTCGAGGAAGCGTTCGCGCGAACGGCGGAGCCACCCTTCGAGATCCAGCCCGGGCGTCGCGAGCGGACCGCCGTTCCGGGAGACGGCACGCCGACCGGCACTCCGCCCGACGTGATCGAGCGAGCGGAGCATGGATGCGACGTCGCGCAGCGGCGAACCATGCGCCCGTCGCTCGTCGATGGGCCGGAGCGGCTCGCCCTCGAAGTCAATGACCCGATAACCGTCGGACGCCACGAGGACCTGGCCGAGGTGGTAGTCGCCGTGGACGCGGGTCAGCAGCGGCGTGGTGGCCAGGGCCTCGAACACGGTCAGCTCGGCGGCCGCGGCCGATGCGAGCTCGCGGAGCGCCCGGCCCGCCTCGCCCGGCGTGACATCGACGGCGCGGACGAGCTGCCGTCGCGCCGCCTGACCCCAGCCACGGAGCTCGTCGCGGGTGGCGCTCCTCGGCTGGAACTCGGGGATTCCGCGAGCGTCACCGAGCGCCGCGTGCAGGCCGGCGGTCAGCGAGCCGAGATCGGCGGCGACCTCGGTCGCGAACTCGACGCTCACCTCGCCGGGCGCCAGCAGCCAACCCGTGAGCGACTCGGCGATGGACTCGAACGCGTCGACGCCGTCGGCGACGAAGGCCTGGGCGATCGCGACCGTCGAGGTGCCGCCGGTCGCCGACACGAGTTCGGCGTACCCGGCCAGTGGAGCGACCGCGGCGAACCCGGCCTCCTCTCCCAGGAACGCCAGCAGCTCGAGCTCCGGGTTGAGCCCGGTCTCGAGACGCCGGTAGGCCTTGACCAGCACCCGCTCCCCGATGACCACGGACGTGTTCGACTGGTCGGCGCCGAGCGGCCGCTCGGGCAGCGCCGGCACGTCCGCGGGCGCGTCCAGGCCGTCCGCCAGCAACCGTGCGAGCGCCGCGGTCGGCCGGCAGACGAGCGCCGCGCCGACGGGTCCGGGCCGGCCGGCGTCGCGAGTCGTTTCCGCGGCGAGCGCCGGCAGGACGTGCCCGCCCGCCATCGCGGCCAGCAACGCTCGCCAGGCGCCGTCGCCGGCCTCGGCCACCCGCAGCGGGCGACCGGTCAGCGCGAACGTGTATCGCTGGGTGCTCCGGTCGTCCAGCCGCAGGCGCGCCACGGCCAGGACGTGGGGCGCAGTCGCGTCCAGGACGAAGGCGGCCTCGAGTTCCACGGCGTCGACGGCACGCCCCTTCGCCCCGAACCAGCGGGCGGCTCCGAGCGCGTCCCGATCGAGGGCTTCGAGGGCCCGTGCGACCTCGGCGCGGGCCGGACGGTCAGGCGCGCTCAGATCTTGAGCATCACGTGCTTGACGACCGTGTAGTCCTCGATCGCGTACATGCTCTGGTCCTTGCCGTAGCCGGATTCCTTGAACCCGCCGTGCGGCATCTCCGAGACCATCATGAAGTGGTCGTTGATCCAGACGGTGCCGAACTGGATCGCCTTCGCCACCCGCATCCCCCTGCCGGCGTCGCTCGTCCAGACCGAGGCCGCC
>JACQEF010000151.1 GCA_016200745.1 Chloroflexota bacterium
ACTTCCCGATTCTCGGCGGTGTGCTCCGCCACCAGGTCGGCACGATATACGCGGTCGACGGCGTCGACTTTGACATCTACGGGGGAGAGGTCTTCAGCGTGGTCGGCGAGTCTGGCTGCGGCAAGACGACGCTCGGCCGGACGCTCCTCCAGCTCACGCCTTCGACCGGTGGGCATGTGGTCTTCGACGGCTACGAGCTGGCCGACGTCGATCCCGACGACATGCGCCCGCTCCGGCGGCGGATGCAGATCATCTTCCAGGACCCGTTCGGGTCCCTGAATCCCCGGATGCCGATCTCCGACATCATCGGAGAAGGACTCCTGGCCCAAGGCATCACGAACCGGACGGATCGTGACAAGCGGGTCGGCGACGCACTCGAGCTCGTCGGGCTGCGGCGGGCGTATACGCGTCGATATCCCCACGAGTTCTCGGGTGGCCAGCGCCAGCGCATCGGCGTTGCCCGCGCACTGGCCCTGAACCCCGACTTCGTCGTCTGCGACGAACCCGTCTCCGCGCTCGACGTCTCGATCCAGAGCCAGGTCCTGAACCTCCTCCTGGACCTCAAGAAGGACCTCAACCTCACCTACCTCTTCATCAGCCACAACCTGTCCGTCGTGGAGTACTTCAGCGACCGGATCGCGGTCATGTACCTCGGCAAGGTCGTCGAACTGGGGACGGTCGAGGAGCTGTACCGGAACCCCCGCCACCCCTACACGGTCGCCCTCCTGTCGGCGATCCCCGTCGCGGACCCGCGGCGTCGGACGAAGCGGCTCGTGCTCAAGGGCGACGTTCCGTCGCCGGCGGCACCGCCGGCCGGCTGCCGCTTCCACACCCGCTGCTGGCTCCGTGAGCGCCTCGGCAACCCAGAGCAGTGCGTGACGAGCGAGCCCCAGCTCCGGGTCCTCGACGTCGCCTCCCACAGCGCCGCCTGCCATTTCGCGGAGGAGATCAACGAGGCCGCGGTCGAGGACACCGTGGCCACCCAGTCCGTCGTGGAGACGGCCGTCGCCGAATGACGGCCGGCGTGCGCGTGCGCGGCTCCAGCACCGGTCAGGCGTCCGGCTTCGGCCCGCGTCGGGTCGCGCTCACCGCCGCCCTGGCGATCGCCCTCGTCGGCTGCAGTGGGTCGACGTCGCCCACGGCGACCGCAGGCGCGGTCACGACGCGAGGACCGCTCGGATCCGGCGACCCGACCAGGGCGCCGAGTGCCACGAACTGGCCGACCCTCGTGATCGAGGGTGCCATCTCCCTTGCCGCGGCGAATGGCAACTTCAGCCAGATGAACCAGGACGTGACCGCGGCCGTGAACGCTGCCGACCCGGCTCGGATTCGAACCGTGATGCAGGACGTTCTGACATTCCTGAAGGCGAATCGGGTTGCCGTCGGCTATCTCCAGCAATACGACACCACCAAGCCAACCGGAGACAGGCTGGCGGTCGCCTACGACCAGATGATCGGGGGCGCGCAGGCCATCGTCGACGGCACCACGTCCGGCAACGGAGCCGCCGTCCAGTCTGGCTTCAATGACTTCTATGCCGGCGATGCAGCGTACGCCGCGCTGACCGGAGCACTCGGCGACATCGCAGCCCAGGCCACGCTCATGAAGCGTGGCTACACGCAGTAAAGGAGTCCCCGGCACGACGGCAGCGGCCCTTCCAGTCACGGGGGTCGCTCAAGGTCGAATCTGACGTGACGATGCCTGGGCAACTCGCTAGCATGGGCGCCGACCGCGGGCCCGGAGGAGCGACCCGTGGCCCCCCGCACCCTGGCCGCGGGCCGGGTCAATTGGAGGAGCACCTATGAATCGAATGCGGATGGGCGTCGTCTTCGCCGCCGCCGCCATCGTCTTCGCCGCCTGTAGCGGCAGCTCGTCGCCGGCCCCGTCGACGGCCGTGACCCCCGCCCCGAGCACGGCGGCGTCCGTCGCCCCGAGTCCGACCGGTCTCCAGCCGGTGAATGGCGGGACCTGGATCTTCGGATCCGCGTCGGATCCGACAACCCTTGACGCGATCCTCATCCAGGACGGCGAGTCGTTCCGGATCGCCCAGCAGATCTACGAGACCCTGATCAAGCTCGCGCCCGGGACCACGAGCACCCTCCAGCCGGGTCTGGCGAAGTCCTGGGACATCAGCGCCGACAAGCTGACCTACACGTTCCACCTCCAGACCGGCGTCAAGTTCAGCGACGGGACCCCGTTCAATGCGGACGCCGCGATCTCCAACGTCAACCGCTGGAAGGACCTCCCGGCGCCGCTCCAGGGCGACGACTACTACGACATCACGGTCTTCGGCGGGTACGGCAAGGATTCGAACATCAAGGCCGTCACGAAGGTCGATGACAGCACCTTCTCGATCACGCTCGGGACCGCCAAGGCGGACTTCCCGACAGCGATGACGCTGATCCCCTTCGCGATGCAGAGCCCCAAGGCCCTCAAGGACCACAATGCCGACCTGGGCTCCAAGGACCCCAAGAACGACTACTGGCAGAAGGCCCCCACCGGGACCGGCCCGTTCATGTTCGCGGGCGATTTCCAGAGCGGCGACCACTACACCATCGTCAAGAACCCGAACTACTGGGACGCGGCCAACGCAGCGCACCTCGACAAGATCATCTTCAAGCCGATCGCCGAGTCGGCGAACCGACTGGCGGCCCTGAAGGCGGGCTCGGTTGACACGATCGACTTCGTCGACGCCAACCAGACGCCCGAGGTCAAGAAAGATCCCTCCCTCGTGCTCTTGCCGCGAACCCCGCTTGCCATCGGCAAGCTGGCCTTCAACCAGACGCACAAGCCGTTCGACGATGTCAAGGTCCGGACCGCGGTCGCCCTGGCGATCGACAAGCAGGCCCTCGTGGACCAGTACTTCCCGAATGGCGCGGCGACCGTCGCCGACTCGGACCTGATCGACAAGATGCCGGCCTACGAGCCGAACGCGGCCGTCGGCAAGTACAACCTCGATGCCGCCAAGGCGATGCTCGCCTCGTCGAGCTGTCCCGCTCCCTGCAAGATCGACTTCTGGTACCCGACGAACACGTCGCGGCCGTACATGGTCGACCCCAAGGGCGAGTTCGAGCTCATCCGCCAGATGCTCGAAGCCGCCGGCTTCGTGATCAACCCGCAGAGCAAGCCGTGGCGCGGCGGCTACCTGACCGACGAGGCCAACGGGGTCTATCCGATGTTCTTCATCGGGTGGATCTACGACTACGCCGATCCCGCCGACGGCCCCGGCCTCTTCTACGCGACATCGACCGCCGATTGCAACGGCGTCAAGCAGACCAAGCCGCACAACTGCGAGTTCGGCGAGGACAACCCTGCCGTCGGCGCCGCGATTGCCAAGGCGATCGCCGAACCTGACGACGCGACCCGGACCCAGGACTGGAAGGACGTCATGAAGCTCGTGAACGCGGACGTCCCGGACGTGCCGCTCGTGTGGGCCGGCTCGCAGCTCGCGACCACCACCCACGTCCGCGGCTACGTGACCAGCCCCACCCAGTCCGAGTACTTCAACATGGTCTGGAAGGACGCCGGGTCCTGATCGGCCATCTCACCCGGACCGCGTGAC
>JACQEF010000152.1 GCA_016200745.1 Chloroflexota bacterium
CGGCACGGACCCACCACCCCTCGGCCGGAGGTGGCAGATGCTCTATCTCAGCCAGGCGATCGGTCGCCCGGTGCTCGATCGGGACGGCGATTCCATCGGCAAGGTGGCCGACCTGATCGTCGCCGTGGGCGACCGCTACCCGCCGGTCACTGGCCTGGTCGTCGAGACGGATCGACGCCGCATCTTCCTTCCGTGGACCTCGGTCGCGAGCTTCGACGTGAGCGGCGCCCGCCTCTCGACCGACAAGCTCGACATCACCAAGTTCCACCAGCGCCCGAACGAGATCACCCTGAAGCAGGACCTGCTCGACAAGCAGATCGTCGACATCGACGGCCGCAAGGTCGTCCGGGTCAACGACCTCCGGCTCGACGAGATCGAGGGCAAGCTCCACCTCGTCGCCGTCGACGTGGGCGCGGCCGGCCTGCTGCGGCGGCTCGGGATCGAGCGCGCCTGGCGGACCCTTGCGCGCAACTCGCGGGTGCCGCTGCCGGAGCGCTACATCGACTGGGAGGACGTCGATCCGGTCGAGACCTCGATTGCCTCGATCAAGCTCCGGGTGCCCCACCAGGGCCTCGCCGAGCTCCATCCCTCCGACCTTGCGACGATCATCGACCAGCTGGCGCCGAAAGACCGCGTCGGCGTCCTCGCCTCGCTCGACGACGAGGCCGCGGCCGACGTCTTCGAGGAGATGGAGCCCGAGACCCAGGTCGAGGTCATCGAGGACCTCGATCCGGCCCGCGCCGCCGACATCCTCGAGGAGATGTCGCCCGACGACGCCGCCGATCTCGTCCAGGACCTGTCCGACGAGACCCGCCAGGAGATCCTGGCGCTCATGGAGCGTGACGAGGCCGAGGAGCTCGGCGAGCTGCTCGCCTACCCCGAGGACACCGCCGGCGGGATCATGACCACCGAGTTCGTGGCGATCCCGGCGGCGCTGACCTGCGCCCAGGCCATCGACCGGCTGCGCGAGATGGAGCCGGACGCCGAGACGATCTACTACGTCTACGTCGTCGACGGCGAGGAGCGGATCGTCGGGGTCCTGTCGCTCCGCGACCTCATCGTCTCGGCGCCCGGCAAGCCGATCACCGAGGTCATGATCCCGGAGCCCGTCACCGTCGACGTCCTGGCGAGCGAGGACGAGGTAGCCGAGGTCGTGGCCCACTACAACCTGCTCGCCGTCCCGGTCACTGATCCGGAGCACCGCCTCGTCGGGATCGTCACGGTCGACGACGCGATGGACGCGATCCTGCCCGACGCCTGGCGGAAGCGCCTCCCCCGACTCGCCGAGCGGCACTAGGCCGCGGCGAGCGCAGGCCCGAGGCCGGAGCCACCGATGTCCTGGCGCGAAACGCTCGAGGAGCGGATCCCGCGGCCCCGCGCCCCGCGCGCCGCCGTCCGGGTGCGGGGCTGGCTGCGAGTGGGCAGCTGGCTGCGGCTGCGCGGCCGGTTCCGCGGCCGGCGCAACCTCCTGGCGTTCCTCGCGGTCATGGGGCCCGGGCTCATCGCCGGGATCGCCGGCAACGACGCCGGCGGCATCACGACGTACTCGGTCCTCGGCGCCGAGACCGGGCTCGGGCTGCTGTGGCTGTTCCCGGTCACGATCGTCATCCTCGCGATCGTCCAGGAGATGGCGGGCCGGCTCGGCGTCGTCACCGGGCAGGGCCTGTCGGATCTCATCCGCGACCGGTTCGGGGTCCGCTGGACGGTCTTCGCGATGGTCGTCCTGCTCGTCGCCAACGTCGCGAATACGGTCGCCGAGTTCTCCGGGGCCGCGGCCGCGACCGAGATCTTCGGCGTCTCGCGCTACCTCACCGTGCCGATCGCCGCGGTGGCGATCTGGGCGCTCGTGCTGTTCGCGCCGTCGTACAAGGCCATCGAGCGAGTCTTTCTCGCGACGGCGGCGGTGTTCGTCGGCTACATCGTCTCGGCCCTACTGTCGCATCCCGACTGGTCGGCCGTCGGGCACGCGCTCGTCACGCCGACGTTCGATGCCTCGCCGTCGGTCGTGCTGCTGATGGTCGCCCTCGTCGGCACCACGATCACGCCGTACATGCAGTTCTACCTGCAGAGTTCGGTGGCCGAGAAGGGCATCGGCGAGGAGGAGCTGGGCCTGGAGCGAGCCGATGCCATCGGAGGGGCGATCTGGACGAACATCGTTGCCGTCTTCATCGTCGTGGCGACGGCAGCGACGCTGTTCGCCGCCAACGTCCACATCTCCACGGCGTCCGATGCGGCGCGTGCCCTCGAGCCGCTCGCCGGCGGGCTCGCCGAGGCGCTGTTCGGGATCGGCCTGTTCGGCGCCTCTGTGCTCGCCGCGACGATCATGCCGATCTCGACAGCCTTCGTGATCTGCGAGGCGTTCGGCTGGGAATCCGGCGTCGGCAAGCGCTTCTCCGACGCTCCGGCGTTCTTCACCATCTACACGTTCGTGCTGGCGATCGGCGCCCTGGTCGTGCTGGTCCCGGGCCTCGACCTGATCCCGGTCATCGTCGGGTCCCAGAACCTCCAGGGCCTGCTGCTCCCGATCGTCCTCGTCTTCATGGTCCTGCTCGTCAACGACGAGCGGCTCATGGGCAAGCACCGCAACGGCCGCGTCGCGAACGTCCTCGCCTGGGCGGCCGTCGGCCTGGTCGTGATCCTCGACGCGATCCTGCTCGGCGTGACCGCACTGAGCGTCATCGGCGTCAAGGTCCCCGCGGCATGACCGCTAGGATGGTCATGTGAAGGGCGTAATCCTGGCCGGCGGGACCGGATCTCGGCTCCACCCGCTGACACTCGTGACGAACAAGCACCTGCTGCCGGTCTTCGACCGGCCGATGATCTACTACCCCATCGAGACGCTCGGCGGCATGGGGATCAGCGAGGTCATGGTGGTCCTCGGCGGGCGCAGCATCGGCGACATCGTCGAGCTGCTGGCCGACGGTGCCGGATTCGACCTGGAGCTCACCTACCGCTACCAGCGAGGGGCGCTCGGGATCGCCCATGCCATCGGGCTTGCCCGCGACTTCGTGGGCGACGATTCGTTCTGCGTCGTGCTCGGGGACAACATCCTCCGCGGCCGCCCGCTTGCTGAAGAGGCCCGCGAGTTCGAGGCGGGGCCATACCAGGCCGGGACCCTGCTCTACCGCGTACCCGAACCGGAGCGGTTCGGGGTGGCCGAGTTCGACGCGGCCGGCCTGCTGGTTGGGTTCGAGGAGAAGCCCGAGCATCCGAAGAGCGATCAGATCCCGATCGGCGTGTACTTCCTGCGCCCGGATGCCTTCGGCGTCATCGAGCACCTGGCGCCATCCGGCCGGGGGGAGTTCGAGATCACCGACGTGCTCAACCACTACGTAGCCGGCGGAGGCCTCTACTGGCGACGGTACGAAGGCCACTGGACCGACGCCGGGACCATCGAATCGCTGCTGCATGCGTCGGCGCTGGCGGCCGAGGCGTCCGATCCAGCTGCCTCGGTCCCATTCGGCGCCGATTCCACGCGTCACGCGGGCACGCTTGAGACAGGGACGCCGGAGCCCAGGTGAAGCTCCTCGTCTGCGGCGGGGCGGGCTTCATCGGCAGTGCCTTCGTCCGCCGCCGCCTCGCCGCCACGGACGACACGGTCGTCGTCCTCGACAAACTCACGTACGCGGGAAATCTGGCGAACCTGACCGATGTCGAGGCGGAGCACGGCCCATCAGGTCGCTATCGCTTCGCCCACGGTGACATCGCCGATCCCGAGGTCGTCGACGAGCTGGTCGTCGGCGGAGATACCGACGCGGTCGTCAACTTCGCCGCCGAATCCCATGTCGACCGCTCGATCCTCGACGCCGAGGCGTTCCTCCGGACCGGGGTCCTCGGGGTCCATGTCCTGCTCGAGGCCACCCGTCGCCTGGCCGAGGCGCGCAACGGAGCCGGACGGCGGCCGCGCTTTCTCCAGGTCTCGACCGACGAGGTGTATGGCTCGGTGCCCGAGGGCAAGGCGCTCGAGACCGATCCACTCGCGCCGCAGAGTCCCTACAGCGCCGCCAAGGCCGCGGGGGAGCTCCTGGTCCAGGCCTACCGAAGCACGCACGGGCTCGACATCGTCATGACCCGAGGGGCGAACACCTACGGCCCGCGCCAGCATCCCGAGAAGCTCGTGCCGCTGTTCGTGACGAACGCCCTCCAGGGATTCCAGCTGCCGCTCTACGGCGACGGCCTCCAGCGACGAGACTGGCTCCACGTCGACGATCACGCCGATGCCGTCGGGATCGTCCTCGACGCTGGCGAGGGGGGCGGCATCTACAACGTGCCGGGCACTGGCGAGCGAACGAACCTCGAGCTCACAGAGACGATCCTCCGGCTTCTCGACCAACCCCGATCGCTCATCCGACGGGTCGAGGACCGGCCCGGCCACGACCGACGCTACGCCATGGATGGCGGGCAGATCGCGACGCTCGGTTGGCAGCACGCCGTTGGATTCGACGATGGTCTTGCAGGCACGGTCGCCTGGTACCGCGACAACGAGGCATGGTGGCACCCTCTCCTCGATGGTGATTGGCGGGCCTACTACGACCGGCAGTACGGACGCCGACTCGCTGAGTCGGTGGATGCGTGAGCATCGGGGAGGTCCCATTCAGGGAGCGCATCGCCGTCACGGGGGCTGGCGGGCGACTCGGCCGGGCCCTGATCGAAGCGCTCGCGACTGACGACTGGGACGTGCTGCATTGGGCTCGCGTGGACTACGATCTCGACGACCCAACCGCCGCCGAGCGGCTCGTCGCGCGGGACCGACCAGACATCGTGATCCATGCCGCGGCATGGACGGATGTCGATGGCTGCGCTCGCGATCCGGACCTTGCGATGCGCCGCAACGCTGTTGCCACCGGCGAGTTGGCTGCTGCCTGCGCCGAGCGCGGTGCGGGCCTCGTCGTCATCTCCACGAATGAGGTCTTCGACGGCGCCCGGACCGATCGCCGAGGCTATCGCGAGGATGACAGCCCGAGGCCAATCAATCCGTACGGCGCGAGCAAGCTCGCAGGAGAAGTGGCTGCTCGCGCCACAATGGGGGCCGATCGTCGCCTCTGGATCGTTCGGACGGCGTGGCTGTACGGACCCCCCGGCAATGACTTCCCGACGAAGATCCTCGCAGCGTCGGATCGACTCGCGTTCCACGAGCCACTGCGCGTCGTCGCTGACGAGATCGGATCTCCGACCTTCACCCGGGATCTGGCCGCTGCGATCGTCGGGCTCCTGCGTGCGCCGGCCAACACCTACCACCTGACGAATGGCGGCGCGGCGTCACGTGCCGAGTGGGCCGAGCGAGTCCTGGTGCGAGCCGGTCACAACCGGCCTGTCAGCCGCATTCCGCAGCGCGAGTACGAGCGCCTGTCGCGACCGCCGCTCTGGGGGGTCCTTGATGGGAGGCGCGCCAACTCTGTTGGCATCCGGCTCCGGCCGTGGGATAACGCCCTGGATGACTACCTCGTTGGGCTCACGTCTGCCCGCTGACGCATCGCTTCGAGCGCTTCTTCCAGGCTGGGGTTCGTGGCGTCACGGCGCGACAGGATCGGCGAGCGGATTGGCCACTGGACGGCGGCCATCGGATCGTTCCAGGCGAAGCCGTGCTCGTCGGTCCCCGTGTACTCGTTGGTGACCATATAGAGCAGGGCAACGCGCTCGAGCGCCAGGAAGCCGTGGGCCACACCGGCTGGGATGTGGACGGCTGACCCGAACGTCATTTCGAATGTGGCCGTCGCTGTCGCAGCCGCGAGATGGTCGAGCCGGTCCCGGAGGTCCACGAGGGCGACGAAGGCACGACCCTCCAGAAGGACCCAGAGGTCCGCCTGGCGCTCGTGAACGTGCAGACCGCGAAGGACGCCGGGCTCCGAGCGGGACAGATTTGCCTGCCGGATATCAGCGCCGAATCCACGCGTCCAGCTTGACCTCCAGAGCTCGGTGAACGACCCGCGCTCGTCGGCGATCGGTCGGAGCGTGCCGAAGGTGACGCCCGACAACCCCGAGGGCTGCCACCCCGGCGGGGAACTTCCCTGGGCGGGTGACGACGACTCATGCTCCGGCACGGGTACAGATGATGACATATCGGGTTGGGCCCTCTCGTACCATCGGCAGGTGCAGATCGCCATCCTCGGGACGCGGGGCATTCCCGCCGCGTACGGCGGCTTCGAGACCTTTGCGGAGGAGCTGGGCGCCCGGCTCGCGGAGCGCGGTCACCACGTAACGGTGTACGGGCGGTCACATGTGGTTCCTGCTGGGATCGAGCGGCACCGAGGCGTGCGAATCCGGCGCCTGCCAACCATCCGGCACAAGTACCTCGACACGGTCGTACACACGGGGGCATCCGTCCTGGACGCGCTCGTCCGGCGCTTCGACATAGTTCTCATCTGCAACAGCGCGAACGCACCCTTCGCCCTTGTGCCGCGGCTCAGCGGAGCCAAGGTCGTTCTCAACGTCGACGGCTTGGAGTGGCAACGTGGCAAATGGGGCCGCGTGGGGAGGACCTACTACCGGTTCTGCGCCTGGTTAGCCGCTCAGCTTCCAGTTGTTCTCGTCTCCGATGCGAGGATGATCGCGGATTGGTACCAACGCGAACACGCTCGCCAGAGCTTGTACATCCCCTACGGAAGCGATGCACGACGGGCAGACCCAGGCCCGGCGCTCGGCAGGCTCGGCCTGGACGCCGACCATTACCTCCTGTACGTCAGCCGACTGGAGCCTGAAAACAATGCCCACGTGGTCATCGAAGCGTACGACCGCGCGGGAGGGCTCGACGGGCTCGGTATGCCGCTCGTCGTGGTGGGGGACGCCCCCTATGCAACGGCCTACAAAGCTCGGCTCACGGATCTGGCGACGACGGTTCCTGGGGTGATGCTGACCGGCTACATCTTCGGGGAGGGATATCTCGAGCTGCAGTCGAACTGCCTCGCGTATGTCCAAGCGACGGAGGTCGGCGGAACGCATCCGGCGCTCGTCGAGGCCATGGCCCGTGGCGCAACGATCGTTGCGAATGATGTCCCCGAGCATCGCGAGGTCCTCGGCCCGGCCGGCGCCTATTACCGTCGAAACGACGCCACCGACCTTGCCCGCGTCCTGGCCGACGTGGTCGCCCATCCCGATCTCAGGCGAACATACTCGGCAGCGGCAGCCGCCAGGGCTCAAGGCCTGTACTCATGGGATCACGTGACCGATGAGTACGACCGGCTGTTCCATCGGCTCGTTCACGATTAGTCCGGACTTGTCACTGGCAGTCGGGTCCCGCATCCGCGGCAACAGTCTCGTCGCCGTCGTCCGTTCCTTCCTCGCCGAACCGTTTTCCGCACGCGGGCCCGCGCCGACGGACTTCCTGGCCATGATCTGCGTCGTGGGCGAGTGGGCTGGGCTCGCTCGCGCAGTCGTGGGAGCTCCAGTCCTGGCATTCGGACTCGACGTCCTTCTCGTCTCCATCGTCGTGATCGTGCTGGTGGCGACCGTGCGGCTCCGCCCACGATTGCCATGGACTCCGATGCTGCTGGTCGCGACGTACATCGCGCTGGCCGCGGCCGAGATCTTCAACCCCAACGTTCCGTCAGCCATCGTGGGCCTGGAGGGCTTCAGGAAGACGGCGTTCACGATGGTCTCGTTCTTCGTGGCTGCCTTCACGGCCGCGGCAGGAGGCGGTTCTGCGTTGCGCTTTGCGAAGATCGTCGCCCTGGGCTCAGTACCGGCGTTCCTGTGGGCGATCCGACAGGCCGTCTTCCCGCTTCCGATCGATCAGCTGATCGTCGCCTCGTCCGGGGTCTCGCCGACGACGTTCCACTCGGGCGTGGTCCTGCGGGCATTCGCGCCAACCTCCGGACCATTTCACCTCGGGATTCTCGCCGCATTTGTCACGACCGTCGCCCTCGTCTCCGCGTTGCGGGATGTCCGATGGGCAGCTCTCGGAGGCCTCGCGGCCGCAGTCCTCGGGTTGACGCTGACGCGAGCGAACATTGCGGCCGAGATCGTCGCGATCCTCGTGATCGTCATGCTGGTCCGGCCCGTCAGAGCCGCCATCCGAGCTGCCCTGCCGGCGGCTCCGATGATCGTGGTGCTCGTGGTGACCGCCCTTCTGGCGGGACAGGTCATTTCGCTGCCGCCATCCGGCGGCATCCAGACTGAGCCCGGCCCGAGCTCCAGCCCGGTCGCCTCAGGCCGGCCGACTCCGGCACCGACCGTGGCCCCGGTCCTGGTCAATCCTCTGGAGGACAAGAACCTGGACCTGCGCCTCGGGTACTGGGGTGGGTTCCTCGACGCCGTTCGTGAGCGACCTGTCCTCGGTTGGGGAACGAGCTCGGCAGCCGATGGCCTGGAGGCGCCCTATCGAGCCTCGGGGGACCGCCACTTCGCTCCCCATTCGATCTACTTCAAAGCTGCGCTCGAACTCGGGATTCCGGGGTTCATCCTGCTCGTGACGCTCCTGGGGTGGACGATCGTCGCCTCCGTCCGGCTGCTGCGAACGCGGCGTAGTTTCGCGCTCATTGCCATCGGCATGCTGGCGGCGATGCTTGTGGCTGGGCTGACGGGGCCAATGCTCGATGCCTACCCGATGAACGCCGTCTTCTGGTCGATGTGCGGCTTCTTGGTGGTCGAGGCTGGCCGAGATGAGACTGGCGTGGGGCCTCCAGCGCCGGACCGGCTTCGATGAGTGCGGATCGGCCGCTGCTCCTCTTCCCGTTCCACGATTGGCAGAAGGGCCAGAAGGAAGGGTTTCGGACGCGCGACGGTCACCTCATGCAGGAGATCGCCGGCCGCACAGGGATCGGCCCGGTCGTGGTCGTGGATCGGCCCGTGTCGATGGTGGAGCACTTGCTCAGGTCCAAGCCGTTCCGGACGGCTGGAAGGGTCGTCTGGCAGGGACGGGATGGGGCGCACCGAGCCTGGCTCACCGCCGCGACCCCGAACGTGCTGGTGGTCGACACTGCCGTTCCGGACCTTATCGCTCCCGCCCTGCAACCGCGGGCGTGGTGGTTCCGCATCTTCTCGCGGCCCACGTTCCTCGGCCTTCTTCGGATGGCGGTCGAGGCGGCCGGGGCTACCGGGGCTCCTGCGATCGCCTGGACCCCGACGATCGGCGGCGCCATCGAGACACTCGACCCACGACCGTTCGTGTACGACTCGCTGGACAACTGGCTGATCCATCCGACACTTCGCCGCCAGTCTGTCCTTGCCTCGGCGGCATATACAAGGCTCCTCCCGCGTGCGGATCGAGTCTTCGTTTCCGGCCCGCGGTCGGCCGCGGTGCTCCGCCCATTCCGGTCGGATATCGATGTGCTGCCCAACGGGGTCGATCCAGGGCAGTTCCTCGCGCCCCGAGCGCGTCCGACGGATCTGCCCTCCGGGCCCATCGTCGGCTACGCAGGCAAGCTGGCGGAGCGTATCGACGCGACCCTCATCGAAGCCGTCGGGCGGCGCATGCCCGGGGTGTCCTTCGTCTTCGTCGGTCAGGTCCTCCATGAGCCGTCGGTCAGTCGCCTTCGCCGTCTGCCGAACGTCCACATGCTCGGTGATCGGCACTACAACGACTTGCCGGCGTACCTACAGCATTTCGACGTTGCCTGGATTCCACACCGCGTCGGCGAGGGCGAGACCGGTGGCGACCCGATCAAGCTCTATGAATACTGGGCTGCTGGCCGGCCGGTCGTCAGCACCGCGATCGACGGCCTCGGTCGGTACGCCTCCCGGCTTGCCATCGTGGAAGGTTCGGACGAGGCAGTCACGGCCCTCGCGGACGCTCTGCGCCACCCGCACCCTCAGACCGTCCCACCTGACAGGACATGGAAAGCGATCACCGATCGCTTGCTCGCCGCCGTCTTTCCTCCTGAGGAGCGCTCGGCACCTGACGATGCGTCAGCCCCCGGCAGCCTCGATGTGAATCGCGGCTAGGGCTCGCGCCACCGCCTCGTCGGAGTGCCGTTCCTCAACCTGGCGCCGCGCCCGGCTAGCAATCGTCGGCCACCACGGCGCCCCATCGAGGGCACGCAGCATCGCCTCGCCCAGCGCGTCCGCCCGGCCCTCGTCAGCCAGGAAGCCCGTCACGCCTTCGTCGACCAGGAACGGGATATCGGCGTGGCGTGACCCGATGACGATGACGCCAGAGGCCTGGGCGTCGAGGATCGTCGTCGGTGCGCCCCCCTCGCCATCGCCGTCTGGTGCAGTGCGGGACGGTGCAAGCAGGACATGAGACTGTCGCAGCACCGCGAGGTAGTCCCGACGTGGCAACGCACCGGTGAACGAGATCCTCTGTTCCAGGCCGAGTCGCTGGACGAGCCCGCGGATCGGAACCGCGAGTGGCCCATCGCCCACGATCGTGAGCGTCGAGCCATCCGGCAGTCTTGGCGCAGCTTCGGCAAATGCCGCGATCGCGAGGTCGTGACCTTTCTTGGCGACCATCCGCCCGCAGATGAGATATTGGATTGGGCCGGTCGGGATCACAGGGGAGTGATAGACGATGTCCTGGAGGCCCGCGGCGATCGGGACGATCCTGGCCTGTTCCTCCTTGAATCCAAGCGCTATGAGCCTCGACTTCATCGCCGGGCCCTCCGCGAGGACCAGACTGCAGCGATTGGTCAGGTTGGCGATCGGCCGCCTCCAGAGGGGACGCTGCGGCATGAGCGTCACGTCGAACCCATACGTGCTGATGACGAGCGGGCGAGACGTGGCGCGCCCAACAACGTAGCCAGTTGTCAGGTAATGGGCGTGGATCACGTCCGGCCGCGAGGCGACCTCCGCCGATCGGTACGCGCCGGCACTGAGCGCGGCGAGAGTGGGGATTCGATGGAAGAGCCGGTCTCCGGTCGAGCCAGCTTTGATCCAGCCTCCGTCGATGAGTCGGGACGGCGTCGGGGGCGGCGCCTCTGATCGCTCATACCAGAGCTCGCCCGCTGCACCGGCTGCACGGACACGCTGCTCGATAAACGGCTCGGTGATCCCGCCCCACCGCCGCACGACGTGTGCGACGTGGGCCGTCATGGGCGCCCACCCGCTTCGACTGGCAAGCGGTCACGGGCGGCGTAGGTCCGGGTCGTGTAGATCCAGAGCGCGAGGGAGATTCCGTACCCAACCGACGACGCGGCAGACGCTCCAATGGCTCCGAAATGGGGCATGAGCACCACGTCGGCAACCGTTGTGACGAGGAGTGAGGCGGAGGCCACAGAGCTACTGAGCCAGAGGCGACCGGCCGCGAGCTGGTGCGCGGCGAGGACCTTACTCACCGACAGGAAGAGGATGCCTGGCGACACGAGCAAGGCCGGAAGCAGAGACTCGACGAAGCCCCGCCCTACGACCTGCACAACAGACGGCATCGCGAGGAGGAGCGCGATCAAGCCACCGCAGGTGATGATGGCGACGGTCCCGGCGGCGCGAAATAGAGCGCGGAGGCCAGCGCTCGAGCTGAGCGGCCCGTAGCCGACGAGATAGCCGGTGACCGCCGACGTCGCGATGATCCATACCGGCTCGAGGAACTGGACCGCGAAGCTATAGATGCCGACTTCGCGCACCCC
>JACQEF010000008.1 GCA_016200745.1 Chloroflexota bacterium
GAACATCTCGCGGGCGTAGTGCGACGCCAGCTCGGCGTCGGGGGCCATGACGCTCCCGCCGTGGCGCATCGGATCGCCGTCCTTCTCCTGGCGGAAGACCTCCCAGGCCTCGAGCTCGCTGGACGGCGCCACGGCCAGGACGCCTCAGGCCGCCCGGGGCCCGGCGAGGATCGTCTCGCGGACCCAGCGGGTCTCCTCGCGTGCCAGCCGACGGAAGCCGAGCCGCGCCTGCGACATCGGCCCGTGGTTCGTGACGACGGTTCGCAGCTCCGCCCAATCCGGTTCGGTGTAGGTCCACGCACCGGTCGCCTCGTCGACGGCCAGCGCGGGGTCCGGGATCGTCAACCCGAGCTCGCGGATCCGCGGTACGTAGATGGTCAGGAACTCCTGGCGCAGCTCCTCCGAGGTCTTCGCCTTGATCCGCCAGTGCAGGTCGCGATCGGCCTCGCGCGGCGCACGCGGGCCGTGCATCTGCATGAGCGGTCCCCACCAGCGTTCGAGCGCGTCCTGGATCGCCGCGCGCTGGGCGGGCGAGCCGGTCGCCATGGTCACCACGACGTCGCGTCCGTGCATGATGTGGACCGATTCCTCCCAGCAGATCTTGCGCATCGTCCGCGCGTACGGCGCATAGCTGCTCTCTCGCAACGCTTGCTGAGCCACGATCGCGGCCGCGTCGACCAGCCAGGCGATCATGCCGACGTCGGCCCAGCCGACGGTCGGGTAATGGAAGACGTTGTGGAACTTCGTCCTGCCGGCAAGCAGATCGTCGAACATCGTCTCGCGCGGCTTGCCGAGATCCTCCGCGACGCGATAGAGAAGCTGGGCGTGGCCCACCTCGTCCTGGACCTTGGCGGTCAACGCCAGCTTCCGGCGAAGCGTGGGCGCCCGCATCAGCCACTCGCGCTCGGGCAGGACCCCCATCAGCTCGCTGTTCGCGTGCATCTCGACAAACCGCAGGACCGCGGTCCGGTATTCGTCGGGCATCCAGTCGGTGGCCTCGACCTTGCCGCCGCCGGTGACGTGCGCCTCGAACAGCGCGAACCGCTCGTCGTGCGGCAGGTCCTCGTTGAACGCCGGACGCTGCCGGTCGCGCGGTCCCAGGATCGGCTCGAGCGCCAGGGGGTCGGTCACGGGACCGGTCTCGTGGCCTTGACGGCTCGCAGTGACAGGTCGGCGTAGAGATCGGCGATGGCACGGGCGCTCAGCCGGCCGCCGGGGCGATACCAGGTGACCAGGCCGTTGAGGGCGGTCAGGACGTACGTGGCGGCAAGGCTCGGATCCTCGACCTCGAACACGCCGGTGCGGACGCCGTCGGCGATCGCCGAGCTGAAGCGCTCCTCGTAGGCGTCCCGCCGCCGCGCGATCTCCTCCCGCCGGTCCCCCAGCAGGGCGCGCCATTCATGGACGAACACGCTCGCCCGCTCGATGTCGTCGGTGATCACGCCGGCGTGCGCCCGGGCGAGCGCGATCAGGTAGACGCCCCGCCCGAACGCCGCGGCGCCGGGGTCGGCTTGCTCGACGGCATCCGCCGCCGCCTCGAACGTCGAGGCCATGTGCTCGACGATCGACCACAGGACGTCCTGCTTGGAGGTCACGTGGGCATACAGGCTGGCGCCCTGGATGTCGACCGCCCGCGCGATGTCGCGTACGCTCGTGCCGGAGTAGCCCCGCTCGCGGAACAGCGAGCTGGCCGCCTCCTCGATCGCCTGCCGTCGGGTGATCTCGACCATGCCTCGATCCCCTAACTAACGCTCGTTAGGGGAGGGAGGGTACGGCCGATCGTGGGCTCGCGTCAAGCCGCCCGCCGCCGGCGGGATGGCCGGACCCGGACCTCCCGCCGGCTACTCGCCGCGAAACCGGGGCTGTCGCTTCTCGAGGAACGCGGCGATCCCCTCGGCGTGATCCGCCGTGGCGCCGGCGACCCCCTGCCGCCAGGCCTCGTCCTCCAGGGCGGCGTCGAGGTCCACCGACCAGCTCCGCTCGAGCGCGCGTTTGGTCAGGGCCAGGGCGACCGGCGCGAGGGCGGCCAGCCGCAGCGCGACGACGCGGGCCTCGGCCATGAGCGATTCGGCCGCCACGACCCGGGCGACCAGCCCGATGCGGGCGGCCTCGGCCGCCGACAACGGCTCGTCCAGCAGCGCCAGCTCGGCGGCGCGAGCGGGACCCACCAGCCGTGGCAGGAACCAGGTGGCGCCGCTGTCCGGCACCAGGCCGATCCGGCCGAACGCGAGCCGGAACGCGGCGACGTCCGCGGCCATCCGGACGTCGCAGGCGAACGCCAGCGACGCGCCTGCTCCTGCCGCGACCCCGTTGATCGCCCCGACGATCGGCTGGTCGAGGGCGCGCATCTGGCGAATGAGCGGGTTGTAGCGCTCGCGGAGCTCCACGGCGAGCGGCGCGGCACCCGGATCCAGGCGCTCCTTGAGGTCCTGCCCGGCGCAGAAGGCGCGACCGGCACCGGTCAGCACCACGGCGCGAACGCGCAGGTCGCGATCGACCGCACGGAACGCCCCGAGCAGGTCCGCCTTGAGCCCGACCGTCAGCGCGTTGAGCGCCTCGGGACGGTCGAGCGTGATCGTCGCGACGCCGTCGGCAACCTCGTAGCGAACGGTCTCGAACGAGGGCGTCGGTCGATCGCCGGGCATCAGGCTGCGGCGACGGGACCGTCGAAGTCGATCAGGCGTCCGTCCCTGAGCTCGAACACGCGGCGATCGATCGGCTCATCGGCGCCGCCGGACTGCTCCACGACGAAGCTCGCGAAGAGACCGGCGAACTCGTCGTCGGCCGGCCGCATCGAGCCTGCGATCAGCAGGTGGCGTTCGGGGATCCCGACCAGGATCCGCCCGAACGACCCGAGCACGCCGACGAGGTGCGCGACCACGTCGGGCAGCAGGATCCGCACCGCATCGAAGCCCTCGCCAGTCTGCGAGCTGATCAGGTGACGGCCGCCGGAGTCCTCGCTCGACCACGGCGCCGTCGCCGACCAGGCCGCGAGGTTGCGCATCGCGGCGTCCGGGATCTCGCCCGGCTCCACGCCCAAGGACAGGAGGTGGTCGCCGTTGACCACGATGTCGAAGCCGCCGGCCGCGATCGTATAGACGAGAGGCAGCCCGGCGGGCCCCTGGCCGAGCAGCGGTTGCGCGTGGCTCTGCGTGGCGTGCGCGGCGAGCGTCTCCCGGTCGATGGTCTCGATCGCCAGGCCGAGCGTCCCGACCGGCCGGAACGCCGGGTAGATCAGCGTCCGGGCGAGCTGCCAGTCGTGCTCGGGCGAATCGGCCACCGCCGCGGTCGGCTCCGCGGGGGCGACATGGCCGCTGACCGGGGCGGACGCGTCGATCGGGCTCAGGTAGTCGGGCGGCGTGTCACGCAGCGTCGCGGGCGGGACCTCACCCAGGTCGCGCTCGAGATCGCGGCCGACATCGCTGCCTCCAGGCAGGTCCAGCTCCATGTCCACTCCTCCCGGGGTGATCCCGTCAGCGACCCGTCCAGGTCGGTGAGCGTTTCTCCACGAAGGCGGCCATCCCTTCCGCCTGATCGTCGGTGTCGAACAATCGGAAGAAGGCGTCGCGCTCCCCGGCGAGGCCGTCCGAGAGCGCGCGCTCGTCTGCGTCGCGGATCGCGGCGACCGCGGCGCGGACGGCGAGCGGCGGCATCGCCGCGATCCGGGCGGCCAGCTCGAGCGCGGCGTCCAGCGTCGCCTCGGGCGGCACCACGGTCGTCACCAGCCCGAGCCGCTCGGCCTCGGGCGCCCCGATCGAGCGACCGGTCAGGATCAGCTCCATCGTCTTCGCCTTGCCGATCGCCCGGGTCAACCGCTGCGTGCCGCCGGCCCCGGGCATCACCCCGATCCGGATCTCCGGTTGCCCGAAGGTCGCATCCTCGGCCGCGACGATCATGTCGCAGCTCATCGCCAGCTCACAGCCCCCGCCGAGCGCGAACCCGCGGACCGCCGCGATCAGCGGCAGCCCCACCGCCCAGATGCGATCCCACGGGTCGAACTTGCGGCCGTCGCGGAGCGACGCGTAGGTTTCGGTCGACAGCTCGCGGATGTCGGCGCCGGCAGCGAACGCGCGGCTCCCCGCGCCCGTGATGACGACGACGCGCGCGTCCCGATCCGCGTCGAGGGCTTCGAGCGCCGAGGCGAGCGCCGACACCAGCTCGAAGCTGAGCGCATTGAGCGCGTCGCGGCGATCCAGGGTCACCAGGGCCACGCCCTCCAGGACGGCCTGGCTCCCGGTGGAGGCTGGCGCGGCGGCCGGGAATGCGACGCGCACGAGCTCGCGCGCGTGCGAAGACGGGGCCTCGACCGGCGAATCGCGCTGCGCTGGGGCGTTGGTCACGGACGATCCTCGACTGCGCTCCCGACAGTATCCACGGGTTGGGAAGCCGCGGCGATCATTTCCGGCGCGTCCTCGAGCACGAGCAGCGTCGCCAGGCCCGGCGCGATGTCGCGCAGGACCCGACCGGCCCGGCGCATCGCGTCCGAGGCCAGCCCGGCGTCCAGGGCGGCACGGTCGTCGAAGCGCATCGCCGCCACCAGGATCAGGTCGGTCTCGGCTCCGAGCGCCTCGGTCACGCGCGAGATCCGCGTCTCGCGGAGGCCGGGCGTCTGGGCGACGAGCGGCAGGTGCTCGCCGGTGTAGCGACGCTCGAAGGTCGCCTGGGCGTCGGAACCGCCGTCCGGCCGGCGGTACAGCGCGAGGAGCGTGGTCATGCGGGCACCTCCGTCAGAGCGATGGCATCGAGCGATAGAAGCCGAGCAGCGCCTCGTTCACGAGCCGCGGACGCCGGACCATCAGGTCGTGCCCGCAATCGGGCACGACGAGCAGGTGGCCGCCGCGCAGCAGGCGTGCCAGGCCCCAGGCCTGGTCGACCGGCGCGAACGGGTCACCGTCGCCGCAGGCGACCAGGGCGGGCACACCGACCGAGTGGAGCTCCGCCGGCGAGAGGAGCGGCTGGACCGCCACGTCCGCGGCGATCGCCGGCAGGAGCCGCCGCCAGGCACCCGGCCCCTGCACCGGGTCGTGGCGTCGCGCGAGGGCAGCGGCCCAGCCCGGATCGGTCCGCTCGATCCGATCCGGGTCCATCAGCCGCCGGGCCACGCTCGCTCTGGGCTCCCGCAACGGCGAGAGGCCGGCCATGACGAGGCTCCGGACGCGGTCCTGGTGGTGGACCGCGAAGGTGAGCGCGGTCATCGCGCCCATCGAGAACCCGAGCAGGTGGACGCTCCCGAGACCGAGCGCGTCAAGGAGCGCCGTGAGATCCTCGACCAGCCACTCGCCGCGGAACCCGGCGCCCGTGTCCCAGCGCGTGGTCGCGTGCCCGCGGGCATCCGGGGCGTGGATCGTGAACAGCGTCGACAGCGTCGGGATCTGCGCGGCGAAGTTGTCCCGGCCGGAGCTCGTGGCGCCGTGGAGGAGCAGCAGGGGCGGACCGGAGCCCGCCACCTCGCAACCGATCTCGAGACCGTTGGCGCGGATCGTCGGCATGGTCGGCGCCGAGCCTAGCGCTCCGGCTTGCCCTCGACCTCGGCGGTCGCGGCGTGCTCGATCCGCAGGTATCGCCGCCGGTAGTAGAGCAGCGGCATCGGGTGCGCGAGCTCGTTGGCCAGCGTGTCCACGCGGCCGATGAACAGGTCATGGTCACCGGCCGAGAAGGTCCCCACGACCGTGCACTCGAGCGTCGCGATCGCGCCGTCGAGCAGCGGCAGTCCGGTCTGGCCCGGATGCCATGCGGCGCCGCAGAAGGCCTCGCGCCCGGGCTCGACCGGCGCGCCCGCGAAGCAGTCGGACAGCGCCTGCTGGTCCTCGGACAGGATGTTCACCGCGTACCGGCCGGTCGCCCGGACGATCGGGGTCAGGAACCGGCGCCGGTCGAGCGCGACCATCACGAGCGGCGGATCGAGCGACACCGAGCTCAGCGCGTTGACCGTGATCCCGAGGGGCCGATCGCCGTCGAGCGCGCTGACCACGGTCACGCCGGTGACGAAATGGCCCATCACTCGCCGGAAGACGTCCGCGTCGATGCCGGGGTTGGCTCGCATTGGCGGCGAGTGTAGGCGCGATCGGCGCTCGATGGACCGGGCCGTCGTCCACGCCGAACCTGCCGCTGGACCACCGGGCCGGGCCTACAATCTGCCCATGAGCGAATCCGGTCCGCCGGCTACCCGGGTCGAGCGCGACTCGATGGGCGAGATGGAGGTCCCGGCGGACGCGCTGTACGGCGCCTCCACGCAGCGCGCCGTCCTCAACTTCCCGATCTCCGGCCGGCGCTTCCCGCGCGGCTTCATCCGGGCGCTCGCCCTGATCAAGCTGGCGGCCGCCGAGACGAACGCGGCGCTGGGCCTGCTCGACGCCCCGAAGGGGCAGGCGATCGCGGTCGCCGCCCGCGAGGTCGCCGACGGCCGCTGGGACGAGCACTTCCCGATCGACGTCTACCAGACCGGCTCTGGGACCTCGACGAACACGAACATGAACGAGGTCGTGGCGCATCTCGCCGCCAGCCGGCTGGGCGCCAGGGTCCACCCGAACGACGACGTCAACAAGTGCCAGAGCTCGAACGACGCCATCCCGACCGCGCTCCAGCTCTCCGCGGCCGTCGCGATCGAGGAGGAGCTGATCCCCGCCCTCGTCGATCTCCAGGGCGCGCTGGCGGCCAAGGCGGACGAGTTCTGGGGCGTTGTCAAGACCGGGCGGACCCACCTCCAGGACGCGACGCCGATCCGGCTCGGCCAGGAGTTCGCGGGCTACGCGGGGCAGGTCGAGGAGGCCATCCGGCGGGCACAGGCGGCGCGCGCCGAGCTGCTCACGGTACCGCTCGGCGGAACGGCGGTCGGGACCGGGATCAACGCCCACCCGGAGTACGCGGCCCGGGCCTGCGCGCACCTGTCCGAGCTGACCGGACTCCCCGTCCGCGAGGCACCGAACCACTTCCACGCCCAGGCCACGCTCGACGCGGTGATCGCCGCGCACGGCGGGATCCGGGCGCTCGCGCTCGGCCTGTGGAAGATCGCCTCGGATGTGCGGCTGATGGGCATGGGCCCGCGCGCCGGGATCGGTGAGCTGGCGTTGCCGGAAACGCAGCCGGGCTCGTCGATCATGCCCGGCAAGGTCAACCCCGTGATCGTCGAATCGCTGACGATGGTCGTCGCGCGCGTCGTCGGCAACGACGCGACGGTCGCGTTCGGCCAGACGGGAAGCCTGCTCGAGCTCAACGTGATGCTCCCGGTCACGGCGGTCTCGATCCTCGAATCGATCTCGCTGCTGGCGGCGTCTGCCCGCAACTTCCGGGTCCGCCTCGTCGAGGGCGTGACCGCAACCGATCGCGGGCCGCACCTCGTGGAGCAGGGACTGATGCTCGCGACCGCGCTGGCTCCGGCCATCGGCTACGACGAGGCGGCCAAGCTGGCGAAGGCCGCGCTCGCGTCCGGGCGGACGATCCGCGAGCTGGCGCTCGAGCGGGGCATGGATCCCGGGGAGCTCGATCGCCTGCTGGATCCGGCGGCCATGACCGAACCGGGTCTCGGGGCCGGGGGCGGCGGGTAGTCCGCAGTTCCGTCGCGTCCCGGATCTCCGGCGGATTCCCCTCACGCGGTTGCTCGTCAGAGGATCCCGGTCGGTTGCCCGTGTGAGGACGCATCTCCCAGACGATCCGTCCCGACCGGCCGGGATCCACGCTCGCCAGCTGGCCGCCCCGCCCCCGGGCGCCGGTGGGATGCGGGCGCAGGATCGGGGTGCGGGACGCCGCCCGGCCCGTGCCGCGACCATCAGGCGTCGCCCGCTACAATCCGCGCCAATGGCCACCACACGAGCCTGGGATCGCGCCGCCGCTCCCGTTCCGGCAGACGGCCGTCGCCGTCCCGAGAGCGCGGCGCTTCCGCCAGGGCTGCCGAGCGTCGCCCAGCTGTTCGACTTCATGCGCGATGCGGAGCTGCGGTTTGCCGCGCTGCGGCTGCGCGTGGAGGAACGCGCCAACACGGCCCGGGGCGAAGAGACCGTCGTGACGGAGGTCGTGCTCCGCCATCCCGGCCACGCCAAGGTGACGACCACCCGCGAGGCCCATCGCGGCAAGGCCGATTACGAGATCTGGATCTCCGACGGCGACCTCGTCCGGACCTATGCGGCCGCCCACCAGCTCGGCACGCAGCGCCCGGTTCGAAACCGCCCGCGGGGCCTCCACGATCGCGATCTTCCCGCCTCCTCGCGGGTCTACGAGCCGCTCACCCCGCTGCCGATGGAGACGCTCCCCGAGACGTTCGTCCATCCGGCCGGCTACTGCCAGAACGTGCTGGCGACGGGCCGGTGCACCGTCATCGGCGCCGAGGTTGTCGGTGGCCGCGAAGCGATCGTCCTCCAATGCGACCACCCGCGGACGACCGAGATGGTCGGCGACCGGCCGGACTTCCGGATCGTGATCGCCGCCGACCGTGAGACCGGGGTCATCCTCCGCCTGGTCGAGTCGATCGGCGGGTCCACGACGCGTCACGCGCTGGTGACCGAGATCGCGCCGGACGCCCCGCTCGCACCGAGCGCCTTCCAGTTCGTCTTCCCCACCGGGACGACGATGCTCTACTGACCCGGAGGGCCTTCCGACCCCCGGATGCGGCGCGTATAGTGCCGCGCATCGTGTCGGGCCTCGGGCCGCGGGATGGAGCGCGCCGAGTGGGCTCTGCCAACGAACTCTGGAAGGAGGGCAGCGACCCGCAGCCGCAATTCCGGCGCGGTGGCCTCGCGACCGCCGACAACACTCCCCATTGACGCGCAATTCGTACGTCCCCGCGTTCCACGCGGCGCCCGGAACCGGGTTTGCGCCGCGGTCAGGATCGGGCCCCGAGGGCGGTTCGATCGACCGGTCGTCACACGGCGGCCGAATCCTGAATGAGGGAGGAACTGATGATCCAGCGTCCGTCTCGCGAAGACACGATCAAGCAGGACGTCGCCGACCTGCACGGGCTCGGCTACGCGCAGGAACTGTTCCGCTCGATGGGCGGGTTCAGCAACTTCGCGATCAGCTTCAGCATCATCTCGATCCTCACCGGCGCGGTGATCCTGTACGACTACGGCCTGGCCTGGGCGGGGACGGCAGCCGTCATGATCGGCTGGCCGCTGGTGACGGTCTTCGTGCTGGCGATCGCTGCGTCCATGGCCGAGCTCGCGTCGGCCTACCCGACGGCCGGGGGCCTGTACTACTGGGCCTCGAAGATGAAGAGCAAGAACTGGGGCTGGTGGACCGCATGGTTCAACCTGATCGGCCAGTTCGCGATCGTCGCAGGCATCGACTACGCGGCCGCCGGCTTCCTCAACGCCACGATCCTCGACCGGATCACCGGTGGTGTGTTCAACACCACCGAGGTGATCCCCGGCATCCTCAACGGCCAGCTGGTGACGATGGGCGTGATCCTGCTCATCCAGCTCGTGCTCAACATCGTCGGCATCAACCTGGTCGCGCTGCTCAACCAGGTCAGCGTCTGGTGGCACATCGTCATCGTCGCCATCGTCGTGGTCTTCGTCTTCCTGACCGGCAAGCCGGACCAGTCCGGGTTGAACCTGTTCCAGATCCAGCCGCTCGACACCGCCGGCAGCTGGAACAACAACCTCGGGCTCGTCAACCTCCAGTACGGGCCGGCATCGAGCTATCCGGTGCTTCTGGCGTTCTTCTTCTCGCTCCTGCTGGCGAACTGGACCTATACCGGCTACGACGCGTCGGCCCACGTCGCCGAGGAAACGGTCGGCGCCCGCATGTCGAGCGCCTGGGGCGTCTTCCTGTCGGTGGCGGTCAGCGCGGTCGTCGGCTACATCTTCCTGGTCGCCCTCACCACGCACCTGCCGGACCTCAGGACCCTCTTCCCGGCAACCCTCGACGACACGACGCTGCCCGCCTCGAGCCAGTACTACTTCGGCGGCGGGGTGGCAGTCATCGCCATCCTCAACTACAACCTCGGCCAACTCGGCGACGTCCTCTCAGCCGGGATCGCCATCGCGATGTGGTTCGCCGGCCTGGCGTCGCTGGCCGCTGCGGGCCGGATGCTGTTCGCGTTCAGTCGCGACGACGGGATCCCCGGTTCGCGCTGGCTCAAGACCGTCAGTCACCGTTACCGGACCCCGGCGAACTCGCTGACCGCGCTGGCGGTCATCGCCTGGTTGCTCACGGTCGCCGCGTTCATCGTGGGCACCGGCACGGCGATCGTCATCATCACAGCGATCACTACCTCGGCGCGACCACGTCGGAGTGGCAGACCCACCGGGTCTGGAGCCTCGGCCGATGGTCCAAGCCGGTCGCCTATGTGGCCGTCTTCTGGGTCGTCGTGCTGATGGTCCTGTTCTCGTTCCCGACATCGGGCAACATCTCGTGGCCGTTCATGGCCGGGACGGTCGTCCTCCTGCTGCTCTACTACTTCGGCTGGGCGCGCTCGCGCTTCCAGGGCCCGAAGGTGATGGGCATGGAGGCACAGCTGACCGAGCTCGAGCGCGAGTTCGAGCATGCGGCCGAGGAACTCGGAGGGCATGCCCCCGCCTGAGTCGTCCGCTCGACCCGTCATCGAGGGCCGGCTGGCATGACCGGCCGGCCCTCAGCCATCCAGGCGCGGCCTCGACCGGCTGACGCCAGCCCGACCGGAGACCACCATGAGCGCTCGCCACCAGGCCCATCCCGACAAGCATCCGCGCCTCGAGGAACTCGAGGCGATGGTCCGCGACGGTCGGATCGACACGTTGATCGTGGCGATCACGGACATGCAGGGCCGGCTGATGGGCAAGCGGGTTCAGGCCCAGGCATTCCTCAACGGCGTCATCGACCACGGCGCGCACTTCTGCACGTACCTCCTGGGCACGGACATGGAGATGAACACGCCCGAGGGGTTCGCGTTGATGAACTGGGAGACCGGCTACGGCGACTGGATCGCCAACCCGGTCTGGGACACGCTCCGCGTCCTGCCCTGGCTCGAGAAGACCGCGATGGTGCTGGGCGACGCGACCGACGAGGAGACGCACGCCGAGATCCCCGTCGCGCCGCGCACGATCCTCAAGCGGCAGGTCGACCGGGCGGCGGCGGCGGGCTACGCGGTCAAGGCAGGCTCCGAGTTCGAGTACTACGTCCTCAAGGAGTCGTGGGAGGAATCGAACCGGCGCGGCTGGGCAATCCCGGAGCGCTTCGGTTACTACAACGAGGACTATCACCTCCTGCAGGCGACCAAGGCCGAGCCGCTTCACCGGCTGCTGCGCAACCAGATGACCGAGGCGCGCATCCCGATCGAGTTCAGCAAGGGCGAGGCGGCACCCGGCCAGCACGAGGTGAACATCCGCTACGACCACGTTCTCGAATCGGCCGACCGGAGCGTGATCTTCAAGCACGGCGCCAAGGAGATCGCCTACCTCAACGGCTGGGGGATCACGTTCATGGCCAAGCCCGATGCGTCGTGGACGGGCTCGTCCTGGCATCTCCACATGAGCCTGTGGGACGTGACCGCCGACCGGTCGCTGACCCACGATCCGGCCGCCGGCCTGCCGTACGGCATGAGCCAGCTGTTCAGCCACTTCGTGGCCGGGATGATGAAGCTCTCCCGGGAGCTGGCGATCTTCATCGCCCCGAACGTCAACTCGTACAAGCGCTACGCCTCATTGTCGTGGGCGCCGGTCAACGTGGTCTGGGGTCGCGACAACCGGACGACAGGGTTCCGGCTCGTGGGTCACGGCCAGGCGCTCCACGTCGAGGACCGCTTCCCGGGCGGCGACATGAACGCTTACCTGACCTACGCGGCGATGCTCGGCGCGGGGCTCTACGGGATCGAGCACGAGCTCGAGCTCGAGCCCGAGTTCAAGGGCAACGGCTACATCGCCAAGGGCCACCCGCGGATGCCGCGCGCTTTGTACGAGGCGATCTGGGAGCTCGAGCGCAGCGAGGCCGCCGTCGAGATCTTCGGCCAGGACGTGGTGGACCACTACCTCAACGCCGCCCGCTACGAGCAGCAGGTCTACGACTCGGTGGTCCACAGCTGGGACCGCGAGCGCTACCTCGAGCGGAGCTAGCCGGACCCGCGCCGCCCGGCCTGCGACGCGACGACGGGCCTACCCGGCCGCGACCTGCCGGAGCCGGCGCGCCACGTCGGCGTGACCGGCGGCCTCGGCGGTGGCCGCGGGCGCGTCGCCGGCGTCGGTCTCGACCCGCGGATCCGCGCGCGCCGAGAGGAACAGCTCGATCAGCTCCGGGTCGCCGTTCTGTGCGGCCGCGTGGAGCGGCGTGAAGCCACCGGCCTGGCGGGCGTTGACGTCCGCGCCGGCGGCCAGGAGCAGCCGGCAGACCTCGAGATGCCGGCCGGCGGCCGCGCTGTGGAGCGGCTGGACGCGCATCTCGTTGCCGGCCACCGCGTTCACGCCGGCGCCGGCCTGAAGCAGGATCCGCGCCACTTCGACCTTGCCGAAGTAGGCGGCGAGATGAAGCGCGGTGAATCCATCGCCGGACGTCGCGGTCACCGCCGCCGGGTCCTCGTCGAGGCGGGCGCGCAGCCGATCGACGTAGCCGAGCGCGGCGGCCTCGAACACGTCCAGCTCCGGGTCGGACTGGAGCAGGGCGTCGGTCACCGGACGGTCGAGCCGGTACCGGGCGAGCATCAGCGCCGAGACGCCGCGAAGATCGCGCGAGGCGGCCAGCGCGGGTTGCTCGGCGATGAGCTCGGCGACCCGGGTCGCGTCACCGTCCTTGACCGCCGCGATCAGGTCCGCGTCCGTCGGCATGCGCTCATCGTACCGGGCGCCGGGCCCGGCGGACGAGTCGGGCGCCCGCCACGCCCGGGCGCTACGCTGTCGCGGACGCGAACTGAAGAGGAGTGCCATGCGACTCGAAGGCAAGGTCTCGATCATCACTGGCGGCGGCAGCGGCATGGGTCGCGTGGCCGCCCAGTTGTTCGGTGCGCAGGGTGCGCGGGTGGTCGTCGCCGAGTACAGCGAGGCGGCCGGCGCCGAGACCGTCGATCTCGTCACAAAGGCCGGCGGCCAGGCCACCTTCGTCCGGACGGACGTCTCGAAGGAAGCCGACGCCAAGGCCATGGTCGACCATGCCGTGGCGACGTATGGCCGGCTCGACTGCCTGTACAACAACGCCGGCGTGATGCCCGAGGCCGACCATTCCGTCACCGACACGGACGTCGCGACCTGGGATGCGGTCATGGCCGTCAACGTGCGCGGCGTCTTCCTCGGCTGCAAATACGCCATCCCCGCCATGATCGCGGGCGGCGGCGGCTCGATCATCAACATCGCGAGCTTCGTCGCGATCCTCGGCTGCAGCGTCCCGCAGGACGCCTACACCGCCTCGAAGGGTGCCGTCCTCTCGCTCACGCGCAGCCTCGCGGTCCAGTTCGGCCCGAACGGGATCCGGACCAACGCGATCTGCCCGGGCCCGGTCGAGACACCGCTGCTGATGGACTGGCTGCTCAAGGACGAAGCGGCCAAGAAGCTCAGGCTGGCACGCAACCCGACCGGACGGTTCGGCAAGCCGGAGGAGATCGTCAACCTGGCGGTCTACCTCGCCTCGGACGAATCGCGCTGGACCAACGGGGCATCGCTGGTCGTCGACGGCGGCATCACCGTGAACTACTTCTGATCGAGATGAGGCGATCGCGATGACGGACGAGCAGACGATGGCGAGCGGTCGGATCGCGATCGGGATCGACGTCGGCGGGAGCGGGATCAAGGCCGCCGTGGTCGACGTGGAATCCGGGCAGTTCCGCTCGGAGCGAATCCGCGTCGCGACGCCCAGCCCCTCCACCC
>JACQEF010000157.1 GCA_016200745.1 Chloroflexota bacterium
AAGATCGTCAAGTTCGAGGGCCAGTACCACGGCGTCCACGACTACGCCCTGATCAGCGTGGCCCCGGACGACATGTCGGAGCTCGGTGACGAGGACAACCCCGTGCACCTCGCCTGGGGACGCGGGATCCCGGCGGCCGTCGCCGACACGATCATCCCGGCCCGCTACAACAACATCGACTTCCTGCGCCGGCTGTTCGAGCGCGAGGGCGACCAGATCGCGGCGATCATCGTCGAGCCGGTGCTCGGCAACGCGCAGGGGATCATGCCGAAGCCCGGCTTCCACCAGGCGATGCGCAAGCTGACCGAGGAGTTCGGGATCCTGCTGATCTTCGACGAGGTCAAGACCGGATTCCGGCTCGCCCGTGGTGGCGCGGCCGAGTACTTCGGGATCAAGCCGGACCTCGCGACGTACGCCAAGGCGATGGGCAACGGCTACCCCGCGGCCGCCTTCGGTGGGCGCGAAGCGGTCATGAGCGTCCTTCCCGACAAGGTCAGCCACGGCGGCACGTATGCGGGCAACCGGGTCGCCGCGGCCGCAGCCGTGAAGACCCTCGAGATCCTTCGCGACACGCCGGCGCTCGAGACCATCCACGCCGTCGGCCGGCGGCTGCAGGACGGTCTACGCGAAATCCTCAACCCGACGGGCCTGCCGTACGTCTTCACCGGCCATCCGTCGATGTTCGGGGTCATGTTCACCGAAACGGAGCCGTCGGAGTACCGTGATTGGGCGAACACCGACCACGAGCTGTATGACGCCATCGCGGTCGGCATGCACGCTCGAGGCGCCATGCCCGAACCGGACTCACGCGAACCGTGGTTCATCTGCGAAGCGCATGCGCAGGGTGACACCGTCGACCAGGTGCTGACGAGCTTCAGCGACTCGCTCGACGCGGCGCTCGAGGCACGCGCCCATGGCACGATCGGAGGACTCCACTGAACGGACCTGGTGGGATGGTTCTTGACGGCAACGCCGTTCGCTCGGTCGACCGGGCGGCGGCGCTGCTGCTGGCCCTTGGTGACAGCCCGGGCGAGGCCGGAGTGACCGAGCTCGCCCGCCGGCTGGGTCTCCACAAGTCGACCGCCTCGCGCCTCCTGGCGACGCTTCAGAAGCGCGGGCTGGTGGAACAGGACGACGAGACGGGCAAGTACCGGCTGGGGCTGGTGGTCATCCGCCTGGCCGAGAAGGCCGAGCGCACGCTCGACCTGCGCGGTATCGCCCTTCCCGAGCTGGAGCGGCTGGCGCGCCTCACCCACGAGACCACCGGCCTCGGCGTGCTCGACGGCGATTCGATGCTGTCCGTGGCCCAGGCCGACGGGCCGAACCTGATCGCCGTGGGCGACTGGACGGGCCGGGCGACGCCGTTGCATTGCGTCGCGTCGGGCAAGGTCCTGTTGTCGTCGCTGGCCGAGCGCGAGGTGCTCCGGATCGTCCGGCGCGGGCTGGTCAGCTACACCGAACGGACGATCGTCGAGCTCGAGCCGCTACTCGAGGAGCTGGCGCGGATCCGCCGTCGCGGGTTCGCCACCGCGATCGGCGAGTACGAGTCCGGGCTCAACGCGGTGGCGGCGCCCGTCCACGACGCGCGCGGCAACGTCATCGCCGCCGTCGATATCTGGGGTCCCGCGTTCCGGGTCACCCCGCGCCGGATGCCGGAGCTCGCGGTCCAGGCGCGCGAGGCGGCCGCCGCGATCTCGGTCCGCCTGGGCGGCGTCGTCCCCGAACGTGAGCCAACGCGAGTGCACCCGGCACCGGCGAGCGCGACCGCCTGAAGTCCGGCTCCGCCGTGTCTTGCCCGGGGCGACAGATTGGACGAAGGAGGTCGGGCGGCGCGGGAGGTACGGGTGCCCTGGTCCGGTTCTTGCCAGACGCGGCAGGTCCAGCGGGGTCGTCGGGCGGCACGGGCGCCCTGGACCGGTTCTTGCCAGACGCGGCAGATCGGGCGGAGGAAGGGCCGGCATGGGACGCATCGTTCGCCGGGTCTGGCGGATCGCGCCAGAACCCACGCCATCGCTTCTCGCGCGCCGGCAGTGGCACGCGGCGACCAGCCACCCGGACCGCGGGGCGCTAGGCTGAGGCATGCCTGACTTCGACAAGAAACCCTGGAGCACGATCGTCGACGTCCTGCGCGACGACATCCTGCCAATCCTCCTGATCCTGGTGGTGGCGGTGATCGCCATCCGACTGGCCCGCCTGTCCGTGCGTGGCCTGGTCAAGGCGCTGCTGGATCGCGAGGCCAGCGAGGGGACCGCCCAGGAGCTCAGCGCGGTCGAGCTCAAGAAGCGAATGGACACGCTCGATTCGCTCGGCGGGCGCACGCTCCAGTCGTTCATCGTGGTGATCGCCGGGCTGATGATCCTGGGCCAGCTCGGGCTCGACATCGGGCCGGCGATCGCCGGTCTCGGCGTGGTGGGCATCGCGGTCGGGTTCGGGGCGCAGAGCCTGGTCAAGGACTACCTCAACGGCGCCCTCATCCTCATCGAGAACCAGTTCGGCAAGGGCGACGTGATCCGGGCCGCCGGCGTCGCCGGCGCCGTCGAGGACTTCACGCTTCGGCGGACGACGCTGCGCGATCTCGACGGCGTCGTCCACACGATCCCGAACGGTGAGATCCGGGTCGCCTCGAACCTGACCCGGGTCTGGTCACGCATCAATCAGGACGTCACGGTCGCCTACGGCACGGACATCGACAAGGCGATCGAGGTCGTCGACAACGTCGGCCGTGAGATGGCCGGCGATCCGGTCTGGAAGCGACGGGTCCTGGAGGCGCCGCGCGTCGAACGCGTGGAGGCCCTCGCCGAATATGGCGTCACGCTCAAGATCCTGGGCACCGTCCGGGCCGCGGACCAGTGGTCGGCGGGCGGCGATTTCCGCAAGCGCCTGCTCGCCGCGTTCAGGACCCACGGCATCGAGATCCCGCGCCCGCAGCGCGTGGTCCTGGCCCGGGACCCGCACGACGGCATCGAGCTCGGCCTCGCGCCCGACCAGGACGAGCTGGCCGAGGGAACCGAATAGGCGGCCCCATCCCCGCTCGCACGGGCGACCGATCGCGCGGTAGGATGGCCCGGCCATCCGACATCGCCAGTGCGAGGGTGCCGTGAGCGTCGAGTCGTCCTCCCCGTCGCCCGAGATCGAGAACCTCCTCGCGGAGTCGCGAACCTACCCGCCGGATCCCGCGTTCACCGCCCAGGCGAACGCGAAGGCCGACCTGTACGCGGAGGCCGAGCGCGACTTCGAGGCCTTCTGGGCCAAGCGCGCCCGCGAGCGGCTCGACTGGTCGAAGCCGTTCGAGACCACGCTCGAATGGGAGCTCCCGTTCGCCAAGTGGTTCGTCGGCGGCGAGCTGAACGTGGCCTACAACTGCATCGACCGCCACGTGGAGCGCGGTCTCGGCGACAAGGTCGCCTACCACTGGATCGGCGAGCCGGGCGACACCCGGACACTCACGTTCCGCGACCTGCAGCGGGAGGTCAGCAAGGCGGCGAACGCCCTCAAGGAGCTCGGCGTCGAGACCGGCGATCGCGTGGCGATCTACATGCCGATGATCCCCGAGCTTCCGATCGCGATGCTCGCCTGCGCGCGGATCGGGGCGCCCCACACCGTCGTGTTCGGTGGCTTCTCGGCCGAGGCGCTGTCGGGGCGGATCAACGACTGCGGCGCGAAGGTCCTGATCACCGCCGACGGCGGCTGGCGCCGTGGCAAGAAGGTCGGGCTCAAGCACCACGCCGACGAAGCCCTCGCCGACACGCCCTCGATCGAGAGCGTGATCGTGGTCGACCGCTTCGGCGACGGCGTCCACATGGTCCCGCGCCGCGACCACTGGTGGCACGAGATCGTGGAGCGCCAGTCCGAGGACTGCCCGCCGGTGGCCGTCGACTCGGAGCACATGCTCTACCTGCTCTACACGTCGGGGACCACCGCCAAGCCGAAGGGCATCCTCCACACGACCGCCGGCTACCTGCTCGGGACCTCGTTCACCCACGAGGCGATCTTCGACGTCAAGCCCGACGACGTGTACTGGTGCGCCGCCGACATCGGC
>JACQEF010000158.1 GCA_016200745.1 Chloroflexota bacterium
CCGCCACGCGGGGAGACCGAGGTCGTCCGCGGGACGCCCGCGGACGGCGCCGCGCGGATCGTCGAGCTGCTCGCGGCCCGGAGGCTGATCTGATGGGCGAGTGGTGGGTCGTCGGCGAACCGGGACCGGACCACGGGCTGGCAAGGCTCAGCGCCGAGATCGCGACGCTGGCCCGCGAACTGGGCGCCGCCGCGGGCCGGGACGTCGTGGGCGTGGTCGTCGCCGCGGAACCCTCGGAGCCCGCCGCGGAGCTCGCGCGCTACCTGCCCCGCGTGCTGGCCATTGGGGACGCGGCGGCCGGCGACCATGCCTGGGCGGGGGTGGCGGCCGCGCACCTCGCGGCGCTCGTCGAGGCCGAGCCACCGGAGCTGGTGCTGTCCGGTGCCGGGCCGGATGGTCGCGACCTGGCCGGCGCCCTGTCCGCGTTGACCGGGCTCGGCGTGCTGACCAATGCCACGAGCCTGGCCTGGGGGGACACCGGGCCGACGGTCGAGATGAGCGTGTTCGGCGGGAAGCTGCTGACGACGTCCGGCTTCACCGGCGGCCGCGGGATCGCCACGGTCCGCCCGAACGTGACGACCGCCGTAGCGGCGGCGGCGGCGGCGGTGATGGTCGAGGCACGGACGACGATCGCGGAGGCCCTTCCCGCGGTCCGTGTCGTCGACCGGGTCAGCGAGGCCGGCGCCGCTGCCCCGATCGAGGAGGCGAAGATCATCGTGGCCGGTGGTCGTGGCGTGGGCGGGCCGGACGGGTTCGGGCTGGTCGGGCAGCTCGCCGACGTCCTCGGCGGGGCGGTCGGGGCGACACGGGCCGCGGTCGATTCGGGCTGGATCCCGTACAGCCAGCAGATCGGCCAGACCGGCAAGATCGTCAAGCCTGAGCTCTACCTGGCGCTCGGCATCAGCGGCGCCATCCAGCACAAGGTCGGGATGCAGACGGCCGGCACGATCGTGGCCGTCAATCGAGACCCGGACGCGCCCATCGCCGAGTTCGCCGACCTGCTCGTCGTCGGCGACCTGTTCCAGGTCGGGAACGCCCTCCTCGAGCAGCTTCGCAGCCGGTCGGGCTGAGCCGGGCCCGGGGAACGCACGTGGAGCTGCTCGTCATCCTCCTGCCGGTGATGGCGTTCATCGCGCTGGCGGCCGGGCTGGTGGTGGTCTTCCGGGGGAGCGGCCGCATCGCGGCGAGGACCCGCGAGCTCCAGCAGTTCAAGGCGGCGATCCGGGACCTGACCTTCCGGGCGGACACGCTCCTCGCGGCTGCCGCCGGCCAGATCGACGCGGTCCGCCACCAGCAGGCCGGGCCCGAGGCGATCAGCCAGACCGTGACCGACGCGACCGAGACCCTCGAGCGCTACGGCGAGGAGGCGCGGTCGTGGTCGGGGCCGCGCCGGGCGCAGGCGATCCGCGACGACCTCGTCGGCGAGCTGGAGCGCGCCGTCCGCGCCCTCGGCATGGTCGAGCACGGCGCGAACATGCTGGCGTCGGCACACCGCGGGGCCCGCGACCTCGAGGCCCAGACGTCGATCAAGCGCGGTTACCTGAACCTGATCCACGCCCGCGAGGCCATTGCCAGGCATGCTGTGCGGGCCGAGGACCTGGTCGCCGACGAGACCCGGCCCGGCCGGCAGGGGTTCACGCTCTGACGGTCCATCTGACCACACCATCTAGTGGTATCCTCGGCTTAGACCACTATCCCTTGTGTTGCTCGTCAGCAGGAGAGCGATGCGCTGCCCCAATTGCGGTGCGCGCGAGACGCGCGTCGTCGATTCACGCGACCTGGACGACTCGGCGACCATCCGGCGCCGCCGCGAATGCGCCGCCTGCTCGATGCGGTTCACGACCTACGAGCGGATCGAGGCGGCCCGGTTGATCGTGATCAAGCGCGACGGCACCCGCCAGGAGTTCGATCGGGAGCGCCTCGTGTCCGGCCTGCGCAAGGCGCTGACCCGGCGGCCCGTGCCCGAGGACGCCGCCGAGACGGCCGCCGACGCCATCGAGGCCGAGCTGCGCTCGGCCGGGGTGGGGGAGGTGCCCTCGTCGCGGATCGGCGCTCTGGCCATGGAGCAGCTCCGAGGGATCGACCAGATCGCCTACATCCGGTTCGCCAGCGTGTACCAGAGCTTCGAGGACCTCGAGGCACTCAAGCGCGAGGTGGACTCCCTGTACGCGGAGCGGGGCAGCGGGAGCTTTGCCAAGTGAGCGTCCTGTCCGATCGCGACATCCGTGCGGCGCTGGAGGCCGGCGCGGTGCGGATCACGCCGTACGACCCGGAAGACCTCCAGCCGTCGTCGGTCGACCTCCACCTCGACTGCACGTTCCGGGTCTTTCGAAACAACCGCTACGCCTTCATCGACGTCCGCGCGCCGCAGCCGGATCTGACCGAGCTGCTCACGGTCGCCGACGACGAGCCGTTCATCCTGCATCCCGGCGAGTTCGTCCTCGGCCAGACGCTCGAATGGGTGGAGCTGCCCAACGATCTCGTCGCGAGACTCGAGGGGAAGAGCTCCCTGGGGAGGCTCGGCCTGCTCATCCACTCGACGGCCGGCTACGTGGACCCTGGCTGGAGGGGCAACCTGACCCTCGAGCTGTCCAACGTCGCGAAGCTGCCGATCGCCCTGTACGCAGGCATGCGCATCGGCCAGATCAGCTTCTTCCGGATGTCCAGCGAGGTCGAGCGGCCCTACGGCTCGCCCGGGCTTCGCTCCCGCTACCAGGGGCAGTCGGAGCCCACCGCGTCCGCGTTCCATCGCGACTTCGACGCGACACGGGATCCCGACCCGAAGCGTCCGTAGCGTCATGGCGATCAACGACGCGGTCGACTGGTCGCTCGACCTGGGCGGGCCCATCCGGGTCGCCCTGGTCCAGGCCGGCACGTTCCGCTCCGACGCGGGCGCGCTCTTCGGTCCGGTGCCGCGGGTGCTGTGGGGCGGGCTCGTCAATGACGAGGTCGACGATCGCCACCGCCTGCTCCAGGCGCTCAACTGCCTGCTGATTGACACGCCGTCCGGGCGCGTCCTGGTGGAGACCGGGATCGGCGAACGGGTCGACGACAAGACGCGCGAGATGCGCGACTACCAGGGGCCGTGGATCGCGTCAGCGCTCGAGACGGCGGGGTTCCTGCCCGAGAGCGTGAACGTCGTGGCGATGAGCCATCTCCATTTCGACCACGCCGGCGGGCTGCTGCGAGCGGACGGATCGCGCGCGTTCCCGTACGCCACGATCGTCGCGCAACGGGCGGAATGGGAGATCGCGCTCGGCGACAACCCGCGCCTGATCGCCTCCTACGTCCAGCCGGAGTTGCAGCTCGTGGAGGCGTGGGGCCGCCAGGGCTGGGCCGATGGCGAGCGGGAGATCATGCCGGGCGTCAGCGTTGTCCCGACCGGGGGCCACTCGACCGGTCACCAGGCCGTCATCGTCCGCGGCCAGGGTCCGGGTGCGCGGACGCTGGCGTTCTTCGGCGACCTGATGATGCGTCCGTGGGCAGCCAACCCGCGCTGGGTCACGTCGTTCGACGACTTCCCGCTCGATTCAGTGGCCCGTAAGGCGGAGCTGTTCGCGCAGGCCGCCGACGAGGACTGGATCGTCGTGCTGTCGCACGAGAAGGACCACCCGATCGGCCGCCTGGTCCGCGACCGCGACCGCTTCCGCTACGTGCCGGACTGACCGTCGGTCACCGCGGTGCGCTGGCGCTCGGCAGCGCCGAGCCGCGGGGCGCGACCGACGGGAGGATCGCCTCGACCTGGGCGACCGCGCCGGCTTCATCGAGCGGCGCGCCGACGATCGATCGGATCACCCCGTTCGGGTCGACGAATACCTGGGTCGGCAGGCCGTACGCCTTGTACTCGTGGAAGATGACGCCGGACCCGTCGAACCCGATCGTGTAGCCGAGCTGGTAGCGGCCGGCGTACGCGCGGACATCCTCCGGCGAGGTCTCCTGGACGCTGATGGCAATCAGCTCGAGCCCCCGGTCGCGGTAGCGCGCCGAGACGTCGCGCAGGACCGGCACCTCCGCCTGGCAGGGCGGGCACCAGGTCGCCCAGAAGTTGATCCAGACGGCCTTGCCGCGGAGGTCGGCGAGGCGGATCGGCCTGCCGTCGAGGTCGGCCAGCTGATAGGTGGAGCCGTCACCGAGCGGGACCGTGAACTCCGGGGCGGTCGCGCCCACGTGCAGACCCTCCGGCGGCGGGGGGCCGATGAGGTATGACGTCGCCCGCGGATCGACGGTCCCGGGCCTGTTGCTCCCGCCGTTGAGCGGCGTCGTGATGGCGACGAGGACGACGACCGCCAAGACGATCGAGGCGAACGCGGCGACCAGCTGGCGTCCGCTGAACGGCCCGACGACGCCGTGCCGCTCGGGCCTGTGGCTGAACCCCGGCCGATCCGTCATCAGATTGCCGTGTTGAAGCTGAAGTAGCGTGGCAGCAGGGCGAGCCAGTTGAACATCATCGCGACCCCGATGAAGGCCACCAGCAGCCCACCGACCATCGACACGATCCGGCCGTGCCGGACCAGCGGCGACAGCAGTCGCGGCGCCCGATCGTACACCGCCGCGATCAGCAGGAACGGCAACCCGAGCCCGATCGTATAGGCGATCAACAGGAGCGTGCCCTGGAGAACCGTGCCCGAGGTCGCCGCCAGGGTCAGGATTCCGCCGAGGATGATCCCGATGCACGGTGTCCAGCCAACGGCGAAGATCGCGCCGAGGCCGAATGACGCGAGCCAGCCGCCACGGGCGGTGACGATCCGTCCACCGAGCCGGTCGCCGATGCTCGGCCCGGCCCCGCCGGTCCCGAACCGGATGGTTCCCGTCGCCGTGGCGAGCGAGCCCGCGGCGCCCGCGTCCAGCGGCCGCCAGTTGCGCTCGAGTGCGGGGATCCGGACCATCCCGGCCAGGTTCAGCCCGAGCACCACCAGCACGGCGCCGCCCAGGATTCGGAGGGTCGGCAGGTAGTCGACGAGGGGTCCTGCGGCGAAGGTGGCCGTGATCCCGAGAAGCGTGAAGACGGCCCCGAACCCGGCCACGTATGCGATCGCGTGGCGCATCGCCATCCAGCGTGACGGGCGTCCGCCCCCGGCCGTGTCGGCGACCGCGATCGCCGTCAGCTGGCCGATGTAGGCGGGGACCAGCGGCAGGACGCACGGCGAGAGGAAGCTGATCACGCCCGCCACCAGGGCCACGAGGATCGTCAGGTTGGTGCTGGCCATGATCCCGATCAGGCGTCCAGGACGTCGCTGAGCAGGCGCTGGATCCGGCCCGCGCTCGTGACGAGCTCGACGCGGCGGTCGCCGAGCTCGACGACGGGGATCGTCTCGAAGAAGGCGCGCTGCCACTCGGGGTTCGTCTCGATGTCGCGCTCGATCAGGGCGGGCGCAGCGAGCCCCGCCCGGGCGCGTGCCTCCAGCAGTTGCGCGGCGGCCTCACGCGCGCCCTCGCACAGATGGCAGCCGGGACGGCCGTAGAGGATCAGGTCTGGGACGGGAGCGAGCGGCATCGACCGGGATTGTACGCGAGGGTCGTGCGGGAGCCGCTGGCGGCCCCCCTTCCAGGTATTGCTGACACCGCCTGGCAGGTTCGGCCCGTACAAGGAGGATCCACGTCCACGCACGAGGAGAGCCACCGTGGGAACCAGCACGCCCGGAGCCATCGCGATGCCCGATGCGCACACCGACTCGGCGGTCCACGACTTCGACTTCTCCATGGGCACCTGGCGCGTGCATCACCGGCGACTGAAGGAGCGCCTGGTCGCCAACGACGAGTGGCAGGAGTTCGAAGGGACATCGACCGCCTGGCCCATCCTCGGCGGCGCCGGCAACATCGATGACAACGTCCTCGAGCTGCCGGCGGGCACCTACCGGGCGATCTCGCTGCGATCGTTCGACCCGGCGACCGGGCGATGGTCGATCTGGTGGCTCGACGGGCGAAACCCGGGCCGCCTCGATCCGCCGGTGGTCGGCGGGTTCGAGAACGGGGTCGGGACGTTCATCTGCGACGACACCCTCAACGGGCGGCAGATCCTGGTCCGGTTCA
>JACQEF010000009.1 GCA_016200745.1 Chloroflexota bacterium
GCACGCTCCGCGGGATGCTTCCCGACTGGGAGGGCGTGGCGCTCCGGGTGGAGGGTGACGCCGTCGTCATCGAGGGCGCGCTCGACCGCCTGGCCTCGGCGGTCGGCCCGACCGAGAACCGGGCCACGAGCCTGACCGACCATGTGCCGGCCAATGCCCTCGTGGTCGGCGTCGGTCACGATGCCGGCAAGACCCTGATCGACACCCTCGGCGTCTACCGCTCGGAACCCTCGATGAAGTCGCTGACCGACGGGATCGACCAGGCGGTCGGCCTGCTCGGTGGCGTCGACGGGGCATTCGGCTGGATGGGCGATGCCGGGTACGTGGTCAGCCAATCGGACGGCGACATCGAAGGCGGGCTGCTGATCGCGACCACCGACCGGGCGGCGGCGGACCGCGTCTTCACGAGCCTGCGGACACTGCTGGCTGTCGGCGGGTCCCAGGCCGGGATCTCGCTCAGCGACGAGCCGTACGGGGGAACCACGATCACCACGCTCGATCTCGGAGATCTCGGGGGGCTGCTCGATCAGGCCGGCGTCCAGCCCGGCCAGCTCGGCCTCGGATCGGGACTGCCGACGGGGCACGTCCAGCTGGCCTACGCGGTGACCGACCAGGTCGTCGTGATCGGGTCGGGACCCTCGTTCGTCAAGCACATCCTCGACACGTCGGCCGCGACGTCGATCGCGTCGACCGACCGCTACAAGTCGCTCGTCGGTCGGGTCGGCAACGGGACCGGCGTCACGTTCGTGGACATCACCGCGATCCGCGGCTTGATCGAGTCGGCCATCGCCGGCGCCGATCCGTCCGCGACCGCGACCTACGAGCAGGAGGTCAAGCCGTTCCTCGCGCCGTTCGACGCCCTCATCGAGTCGACCTCGGTGCAGGGCGACGTCTCGACCGGCAAGTTCATCATCACGGTCAAATGACGGTCCGGGCATCCAGCCCGGACCGGTAGCGGAGGACAGATCGCGCATGGCAGTTCGAATCCGGCTCACGCGCGTCGGCGCGACGAAGCAGCCGTCCTATCGGGTCGTCGTCACCGACGGCCGCAGCGCCCGGGACGGTCGCTCGATCGAGACCCTGGGCCACTACAACCCGCGCACCGAACCGGTCGATTTCCAGGTCGACGCCG
This sequence comes from Chloroflexota bacterium, assembly GCA_016200745.1. GTDB lineage: Bacteria > Chloroflexota > Limnocylindria > Limnocylindrales > CSP1-4 > SPCO01. The sequence continues at coordinate 1,133 of JACQEF010000009.1, forward strand.
ACAAGGCGAAGGCGTGGCTGGCCAAGGGCGCCCAGCCGTCCGACACGGTGTTGCGGCTCTTCCGGGCGGCGGGCATCGTGCCCGCGGCAAAGTAGGGGACGGGACGATGGCAGCCAAGGATCTGGTCGAATACGTCGCCAAGTCGCTCGTCGACGATCCCTCGGCCGTGACCGTCGACGTCATCGACGAGGATGGCACGACCGTCATCGAGCTCCACGTCGCGGAGGACGACATGGGCAAGGTGATCGGACGCAATGGCAGCGTCGCCAAGGCGTTGCGCACCTTGCTCAAGGTGACCGCGGCTCGCGACGGCGAGCCGGTCCAGCTCGAGATCCTCTGAGCGACGACGAGCGGCTCGTGGTCGCCCTGGTGCGGGGCGTCCATGGGCTGCATGGCGCGGTCCGCGTCGAGGTCCTGACCGACCGTCCGGACGATCGGTTCGTGCCCGGGGCCGTGCTTTATCGCGAGGGCGATCCGAAACCGCTGACGCTCGCCGGCGCGGAGGCCGTCGCGGACGGGCCGGGCTGGCGCTTACGGTTCCGCGAGATCACGTCGCGTGACGGAGCGGACACGCTCCGGGGCGCCTATCTTGAGGCCGCGGTCCGTCCCGATGAGGACCTCGCCCGTGGCGCGTACTACTGGCACGAGGTGATCGGCGTGACCGTGCGCGGCGTCGACGGCGCCGACCTCGGGACGGTACAGGACGTCTACCGCGTCGCCGAGAACGAGGTGTTCATCGTGGGCGGCGGACCGTACGGGTCGTTCGACCTGCCCGCGGTGCGGGCGTTCATCCGCATCTTCGCGCCGCGCCGTGGCGAGATCGTGGTCGACGCCGACGCGCTCGACCTCCAGGTGCCGCGCTCGCGCGCCGCCGATCCGGACCGGCCGAAGGCCCCGCGACGACGGTCGCGCCGCCCCGCGGTCACGGGCTCCGCTGCGGGGAGCGACGAATCCTCTCCGGCCACGCCGGCAACGCCGCTCGATCCCGGCGATCCACCGGGGGGCCAGGCATGACGCTCGAGATCGACATCCTCACCCTGTTCCCCGCGATGCTGGCCGGCCCCCTCGCCGAGAGCATCCCCGGCCGCATCCAGGAGCAGGGCCTGGCGACGATCCGGGTTCGAGACCTGCGGGACTGGGGCCTGGGCCGGCACCGCTCGGTCGACGACGCGCCGTACGGCGGAGGAGCCGGGATGATCCTCCGCCCCGAGCCGGTCGCCGCCGCCATCGATGCCGTCCGGCGCCCGGATTCGACGGTCATCCTGCTCGATCCCGCCGGGGAGGTGTTTCGCCACGCCCGCGCGGCGGATCTCGCGACACGAACCCACCTGGTCTTCCTCTGCCCCCGCTACGAGGGCGTCGACGAACGGATCCGCTCGCTGGTCGACCTGGAGCTTTCGATCGGGGACTACGTGCTCACCGGCGGCGAGCTGCCGGCGCTCGTGGTCATCGATGCGGTCATCCGGCTGCTCCCCGGTGCGATCGAGGAGGCCTCGACAGCCGAGGAGTCCTTCGCCGCCGGCCTGCTCGAGTACCCCCAGTACACGCGGCCGCCGACGTTCCGGGGCATGGACGTTCCGGCGATCCTGACGTCCGGGGACCATGGGGCCGTCGATCGGTGGCGCCACGAGCAGGCGCTCGAGCGCACGCGCCGGCGGCGACCGGACCTGCTCGACCGCGACGCGTCCGAGCCGGCCTGATCCTCGCAGGCCCCGTGCTATACTCCGCCGCCGGCGCGTTCCCACGCCGACCCGATACGCCCTCCTCGCAGCTCCGGCTGCCCAGTTGAGTCAGGAACCACCACGTGAACGTGCTTGACGAGATCGTCCAGGATCAGCTTCGAACGGATCTCCCCGAGCTCGCGACCGGCGACACGGTCAAGGTGTCGGCGAAGGTCATCGAGGGCACGCGCGAGCGCGTCCAGGTGTTCGAGGGAACCGTCATGCGCCTTCGCGGCGGTGGCATCACCCGGTCCATCACCGTGCGACGGATCGCTTCGGGCGTCGGCGTCGAGCGGACGTTCAAGATCAACAGCCCGCGGATCGAGAAGATCGAGGTCGTGCGGCACGGCGTCGCCCGGCGCGCCGTGATCATGCGTCCCAACTGCCATCGGATCCCGGGCGTGCGCGACTCGAAGACCCTGTCCGCAGCCCAGCGCGAACGGCTCGCCCCGTTGATCCGGGCCCGGGCGGTGGCGGTCGGGGTGGGCGCGGCGTCCGTTCGGGAGATCGACCAGCTCAACATCTACCACGCCACCCACCTGGCGATGCGCCGCGCGGTCGCGCGCGTCGGCAGCCACGATCACGTCCTGGTCGACGGCAACCGGATCGCCGGGTTCGAAGCCGCCGTGGGGCCCTACTCGAACGTCGTCGACGGCGATGCCAAGGTCTATTCGATCGCCTGTGCGTCGGTCGTCGCCAAGGTCGTCCGCGACCGGATGATGGCCCGCCTGGCGGCACGCCACCCCGGCTATGGATGGGAGCGCAACCAGGGCTACGCGACGCTCGAGCACCGTCGGGCAATCCGGCGCCTGGGACTCACGCCGTTCCATCGGCGGTCCTTCCTGGCGCTCCAGCGGACGCTGGCGGGCGACCAGGTCTCGCTGGACCTGTTCGGCGACGAGCCGAACGAGGATCTCCTCGGCGGCACGACGATCGAAGACCTCGATGGCCTCGAGGTGGCGGGACTGCACGATCTTGGGGAAGCGACCGAGGCCGACGGGGGCGCGATGTCGGTGGTCGGTGTCGGATAAGCGGCAGCCAAGGAGCGATCCGTAGCCTGCGCCGGTGCGGACCGATGCCCAGCGATCAGGCGATGGCGCCGAGACCCTGGTCGCCGACCGGCTGACGGCGGCGGGCTGGACCATCCTGGCCAGGAACGTGCGCGTCGGCCGGTTCGAGCTCGATCTGGT
>JACQEF010000193.1 GCA_016200745.1 Chloroflexota bacterium
CATTGCTTCGCGCAAGCGGGCCAGCGCCGCGCGGGCAAGCTGAGGCCGACGGGTCGCGCGTACCATCCCCGCATGCCGGACATCGACTTCGCCTTCCTCGCGGACGCCGCCGAGACCGTTCCAGGCCAGAAGTTCCACGTGCTCGGCGGCGGCGTCGCCAGGATCGGCGGCCGGCGGTTCCCGCTCCGCCACCCGCACCTGGCCCTGGTCATCGGGCTCCAGGTGACGGCCCCCGAGACCGACCGCGAGCACGAGATCCGGTTCGTGCTGCTCGACCCGGATGGCGGCGAGGTCGCCGGCGCGACCGGCAGCCTGTCGGCGCGGAGCCAGCGCGACGGTCGCGACGCGGTCCTGACGTTCTCGATCGACCTGTGGAACCTGACCTTCCCGGCCCCGGGCGACTACTCGTTCCGGATCCTCGTCAACGGCTCCGAGCGCAAGCGGCTGCCGCTCCTGTTGCTCAAGCCCGCCGACGCCGCCGGAACCGCCGGTGATGGAATGGGAACCAAGCCGGCGGATGACTGACGGCCGGACCGGCCGATCGCGGCCCGACCTCCCGGCCCGCCACGAGCGTCCGGTCATCGATGACGCCGCGCTCCTCGCGGCGCGGCACGCCGATCGGCTGCTCGCCGAGGCCCGGGACCGGGGCCTGACCCTCTGGGTCGCCTACCTGGCGCCACTGCCGGACCGGCTCCGCGACGACCAGCTGGCCGATCTCCGCGCCACCGCACTCCGCGGTCGCGCCGCGTACGGCGTCAAGGATTCGGTCCGGGACGTCCTGCCTCCCGAGCTGACCGAGCCGTTCCTCGCGTCGATCGACCGGCTCCTTCGAGAGCTCAATCACGAGGCACACCGGGCCCGGAGCTGAGCCCGAGCTCGTCCGTGCTGAACGCCTCGAGCAGAAACGGGGAGGGCAGCGCCGGGTCGTAGAGCAGCGTCAGGCTCCGGCGCGCCCGGGTCCAGGCCACGTAGGCGAGCCGCCGCTCCTCTTCGAGCGCGCGCACTGGATCCTCAGCCTCCGCGACGGTTCGCCCGCTCGGGAAGCGGGCGGCTTCCATCCCGACGACCACCACGTGGTCGAATTCGAGGCCCTTGGTCGAATGGGCCGTCGCCAGGGTCAGGGCCGCGTCGTCGCGGCGCAGATCGGCCAGACGTGCCCGTGCGTCGCTGATCGTGGCGAGCAACCCGTCGAGGCCGCCGTGGCCGACGGCCCAGCCGAGGAGCGCGGTCGCCAGGTCCTCCTCGGCGGAACCCGGGACGGTCGTGGCCCGGAGCCGCCCGAGCGTGAGCAACAGGGGTTCGCCCGGACGTCGTCGTGCGTCGGCCTCGGCGCGGCCGAGCAGGTCGTCGAGCACCGGCGAATCGAGAAGCAGCTCGATGCGCGGCGCGCAGAACGGGAGCCCGAGCTCGAGGGCGACGGCGACCGCCGGAAGGAGCTCCCGGTTGGTCCGGGCGAGGATCGCACGCGTGGACCCGTCTTCCGGCCACGTCTCGACCGCGCGCCGGAGGCGGACCGTCTCGTCGGCGGCATCGGGCGCCAGCACCAGGCGGCCGGACGCGGCCGGGCCCGGCCGGATCCGCTTGGCGAAGCGTTCGCCGTTGTGCTCCACGAGCCGGACAGCCCGCACCACGACCGGCGTCGGGCAGCGGTAGTTGACCTCGAGATCGACGCGTGACAGGCCGGGCACGCGGTCGCCCAGGCGAAGGATCCGGCGGACGTCGGCAAGGCGCCAGCCGTAGATCGACTGATCGTCGTCGCCGACGCAGAACAGCGAGTCGTGCGGGGCGGCCAGCAGGAGGGCGAGGTCGAGCTGGCTCCGATCGACGTCCTGGACCTCGTCCACGAGCAGGTGACGGCAGCTGGCCCGCCAGTCGGCCAGCAAGGTGGGGGACTCGCGCAGCGCGAGCAGGGCCCGGCGGACCAGGTCGTCGAAGTCCATCGCGCCTGCCTCGGCGAGGGCCGCCTCGTAGAGCACGAACGCCCGGGCCAGCGGGCCGGCATCCGGATCGTCCGCGATCGCGCCGGCCTCGACCTGGAGCTCGAGCTTGAGCCGGCTGAACGCCGCGTCGAGGCGCCCGAGCTCGGCCGCCGTCGCGTCGGGCCACACGGTCCGGAGGATCGGCTCGCGGTCGACGAGGTCGGGCAGGCGGCCGCCGGTCGTGCGCAGGACCTCCAGTCCCAGGGCGTGAAATGTCCGGACGCGAACGCCGCCGGCGGCCACGCCGAGCGGCTCGAGGGCCGGATCGAGACGCTCGCGCATCTCGTCTGCGGCTCGCGTGTTGAAGGTGATGGCGGCGATCTCGTCAGGTCGCGCGGTGCCCGACGCGACGAGCCAGGCGATGCGGGCCACGAGCGTCGTCGTCTTGCCGCTCCCGGCTGGGGCAACGCACAGCACCGGACCCGGCGGGGTGGTCGCCGCAGCACGCTGGTCGGGTGCCAGCCGTGCGAGCCGATCCGCGACCGATGGGTGGAGGTTCATCGCGGCAGTGTCGCGACGTCAGGTCATCCGGGACTTACCGGCTCAGGCCGATTTCGCCGTACGATCGTGTCGTGACCCCCGAGCTCGCGTCCGCCCTCGCCAAGCTGCCCGACCGGCCCGGCGTCTACCTGATGAAGTACGCCCGCGGCGACGTCGTCTACGTCGGGAAGGCGCAGAGCCTCAAGCATCGCGTCCGCTCGTATTGGCAGAAGGGC
>JACQEF010000194.1 GCA_016200745.1 Chloroflexota bacterium
CCGGGTCGCCCGCGGCGTCCCGGGCCGCGGTGAGCGCCTCGTCGATCTGATCCCCGATCCCCCGCAGCTGGCGGAGGGCGGCGTCGGTCTGGAAGCGCCCGACCGGTCGATCAGGCAGCCCCACGAGGCGGTCCCGCGCGTACGCCAGCAGGTCCGGGATCCCCTCGAGCCGGCCGGCGACCGATGCCAGCCGGTCGGCGAGCGGCGCGAACTCCCGCGCCGTGAGGGTGAACAGCCCGTTGCCGATCAGGTAGACCCACTCGAGGGGGTTCCAGGCGTCTTCGCGGAGGATCGTCTCGTTGAACCGGGCGGCCTCCAACTCGCCGACGAGCAGATCGCGGTCGATCGCCTCGTCGGCGTCGGGATCGGTCATCGCCCCGAACTCGGCGAGCCATCGGTCGATGAACCCGAGCTGCTCGGCCCGGCCCGCCTCGGACAGGTCCGGCCAGCGGGCGTCGTGGGCATGCTCGCCCATCGCCGTCGCGAAGGTCGGGTTGAGCCGGAACAGGTCGGCGAGGAACGCCTCGGTGCGGACGGAGAAGTCGGACATGGCGGCCAAGTCTAGCGGCCCGGCCCGGCGCGGAACGGCGCGGAGCGGAGCGGAGCGTCGAGTCCCGGCATCGGAGGGGCCGGCGCGGCGCGACTTCGGAGGGCCGCCGCGTCGCGGGGCCGCGTCAGCCCTGGCTCCCCGGCCGCCGGCAACGATGGACCGGATCGCCACCCTCTACGAGGCGCGGATCACGCCGCTCGTCCGCCGGCGCCGGCAGGCCGGCTCAGTAGCCGTACCGGCCCCCGGACGCCGGCGGCGCCGCGGATGCCGGCGCCGCCGGGGCGGACGCGCCGGCGGCCTTCGCGACCGAGAACCCATCCACGCCGTCCCCGGTGACGTCGCCGGGCTTGGCATCGCCCTGCCAGGCGTAGAGCGGCAGCCCGTCGTAGGCGACCTGGGTCGTACCGTCGGCGCGGGCCAGGGTGGACAGCGTGCCGGTCACGCCTGCGCCGGCGACCGGTTGCCGGCCCGGCGGGACCGTCACCGGCGGCCAGGACGACGCGCAGCCACCGGTGCACGTCGACATACCCGACGAGTCGCCCGAGTACGTGTAGAGCGTCTTTCCATCCGGACCGGTCAGGATCGTGCCGAAGGACGACGAGGTCGCCGTTCCGATCGTCGCGCCGGCGCTCGTGGCGGCCGTCGGCTGGCCGGCCGACGCCGGGCTCGTGGCGGGCGCCGCGCCCGAGGCGGAACAGGCGGCGACCGAGACGGCGGCGATGACGGTCATGGCGGTGATCTGCAGGCGGCGGGGGAACATGCTTGGCGCTCCGGGGTTCGTGATGCACGGGTGAGTCGATTGACCGTCCGTACGCCGCCGTCGCGCTTCCGGTTTCGGGGCGGCCCGCTACGATGCGCCGATGCCAGTCCCGCCGTCCCAGACCTGGGTCCAACCCGTCGTCCTCGAGGGAGCGCGCATTCGCCTCGAGCCGCTCCGCCCCGACCACCTCGCGGACCTGGCCCTCGTGGCGTTCGACCCGGCCGTCTGGCGCTGGACGATCGCGCGGACACAGGACGAGGCCGGCCTGCAGCGGTGGGTCGAGAGCGCCATCGCCAACGCGGAGGCCGGGACCGAGCGGCCGTTCGCGACGGTCGACCGGGCGACGGGGCGGGCGATCGGCAGCACCCGCTTCATGTCGATCGTGCCCGAGCACCGGCGGCTGGAGATCGGCTGGACGTGGATCGGCACCGATCATCAGCGGACCGGTGCGAACCGGGAAGCGAAGCTGCTCCAGCTCGGGCACGCATTCGAGGTCCTCGGGGCCAACCGGGTGGAATTCAAGACCCACGCGCGGAACGAGCGCTCGCGCGCGGCCCTGGCCGGGATCGGCGCCACCTTCGAGGGCGTCTTTCGGAGCCACATGATCATGCCCGACGGGACGCTCCGCGATTCCGCCTGGTTCAGCGTGATCGCCGAGGAGTGGGCGAGCGTGAAAGCCGGTCTCGTCGCCAGCCTGGCGCGGTACCCTTCGCCCTGACGGTCGTCGGGGGCCGTGTCCTGTCGAGCGGAGGGATCGCCGTGAGAAGCTTCGTCGTCAATACGGTCGTCACGGCCGTCGCGTTCTACGTGCTGACCAGGGTCCTGCCCGATGCCGGCGTCAGCACGGGCGTGAAGTACGCCGGCGAGCTCGCCGGGCTGCTCGTCCTGGCCGCGATCTTCGGCGTCGTCAACGGGTTGATCGGTCCGGTCGTCCGGATCCTGGCGTTCCCGCTCAACCTGATGACGATGGGGCTGATCGGGTTCGTGATCAACGGTGGCCTCCTGCTCGCAACGGCGTACGTCGCCAACTCCACGGGGTTCGACCTCCAGGTCGGCGACTTCCCGCCCGACATCACCGCCGACACCATCGTCGCGGCGATCCTCGGCTCGATCGTGCTGAGCGTGGTCGGATCCGTCGTTCGGCTTGTCGTCCACGACTGACCCCGAGGCGCTCCGGCGAGCCGCGAACCGGTTCGGGACGCCGCTCTACGTCACCGACCTGGCGCAGCTGGCCGCGGCGGCGGCCGAGGTCCGCGTGGCCTTCCCGGATCCGTGGCTCCGCCACTACTCGGTCAAGGCCAACGACGTCCCGGCGATCGTCGCCGCGGTGGCGGGGCACGGGTTCGGCGCGAACGTCGTGTCGCGCGGTGAATGGGCGGCCGCCACGCGGGCGGGACTCCCGAACGACCGGATCACGCTGGAGGGGATCGGCAAGACCGAAGCCGACCTCCGTGCCGCGGCCGCGGCCGTCCGCGACGGTCGCCCGCTGCGCTGGGTCGCGCTCGAATCGCCCGAGGAGGCGGCCGCGCTGGCGGCGATCGTCCGGTCGGTGGCCGGCCCGTCGGGCACGCTCGACGTCCTGTACCGCCTCAATCCGGACGTCGCGCCCGAGACGCTGCCCGGTCTCGCCGTGGGCACCGGCGGGTCCAAGTTCGGGATGAACGAGACCGAGCTCGCGGCGGCCATCGAGGCAGGCGGCGGGCCCGACGGTCCGCTGCGTCCGCGCGGGATCCACCTGCACGTCGGCTCGCAGCTGGGCGCGATCGACGCCTGGCGCGACGCGGTCCGCCGGGCGCTCGCGATCACCGCGCTGTGGCGGGGTGGCATCGCCACGTTCGACACCCTCGACGTCGGCGGCGGATTCTCGGTCTTCGCGGCCGGCAAGCCGGCGCCCGGCCCGGCGCGATTCGCCGGCGAACTGCCGGCGTTGCTCGACGGCACGCCTACCGACCGGCGGCCGGGCCGCCTCGCGATCGAGCCCGGGCGGTTCCTCGTGGCGCGTGCCGGCTGGCTCGTCGCGGCCGTCCTCCACGCACGCGATCGAGGCGGGCGCCAGGTGGTCCTCGATGCCGGGATGACCGAGCTGATCCGGCCGGCCCTGTACGGAGCACACCATGCCGTCGTCGCCCTGACCTCGCTCGGACGGCCGTGCGCGGGTGTGCCGGCCGGACGCTTGCGTTCCGCCAGCGCGGCCAAGGCGCCCACCCGGGTCGAGGGGCCGATCTGCGAATCCACCGATTCGCTCGGGATTCACGACCTGCCGCCGTTGCGCCGCGGCGACCTGGTGGCGATCGCCGACGCCGGGGCCTACGGCGCCTCGCAATCGTCCGCGTACAACGGGCGCCCGCGACCCGCCCAGGTCCTGCTCGACGCCGGCGGGCGACTCCGGCTCGGACGGCGCCGCGGCAGCATCGCGGCGGTGACCAGGCAATGACGGCCGACCGACCCGCGACGTCGAGCGAGCGCGATCGATTCCTGGCCCGACTGGCGACCGGACCGTTGCTGGCGGACGGCGCGATGGGCACGCTGCTGTACTCGCGAGGGATTCCGCAGCGGGCCAACCTCGACGAGCTCGCCGTCACCCGCCCGGAGATCATCGGGGCGATCCACCGCGAGTACCTCGAGGCCGGCGCCGAGCTGATCGAAACCGCGACCTTCGGCGCCAACCGGGTCCGCCTCGCCGCGCATGGCCTCGCCCATCGGGCGGGGGCATTCAACCGGCGCGGCGCGCAGCTGGCCCGCGAGGCCCGCGACGTCGTGGGTCGCGACGCGTGGGTGGGCGGCTCGATCGGCCCGCTCGGCGCCCCGACCCGGGAGCTGCTCCGGGTGGGCGAGCCGGCCGTCCGGGCGGCGGTCCGCGAACAGCTGGACGGGTTGCTCGAGGGCGGCGTGGACCTGTTCGTGTTCGAGACCTTCTCGCTGCTCGAGCACCTCCTGATCGCGCTCGACGAGGCCCGCCGGACGGCGAGCCTGCCCATCGTCGCGCAGCTCACGTACGGCGAGGAGCTGCAGCTGCCGGACGGCACCACCCCGTTGGCGGCCGCCGAGGCGCTCGCCGCGGCCGGCGCGGACGTGATCGGGGTGAACTGCGGCGGCGGTCCGGAGGCGTGCGTCGAGGCGCTCGAGGCGATGGGTGCCGGCCAACCGGGCGGGGACGGCGCCGGCCAGCCCGGCGCGGGCTCGCCCTTCCCGCGCCGCTCGATCATGCCCAACGCCGGACTTCCCCAGCGGATCGAGGGGCAGTTCGTCTACGCGGCCAGCCCTGAGTACCTCGCCGGGATGGTGCCGCGCTTCGTGGCGGCCGGCGGGGCCCTGCTCGGCGGTTGCTGCGGGACGACACCCCAGCACGTCGCGGCGATGCGCCGGGCGCTCGACGGTCGGACGACGCAGACCGCCGGGCCGGCCGTCGTGCCGGCGCCGGTCGTGCCGGTTCGGGTCCGCCCCGTCTCGGCCATCCCCACCGAGGCCCGGCTCGAGGCGCCCCCCGCCACCGGTCTTGCCCGGGCCCTGGGGGACCGGCGATTCGTGATCTCGGTCGAGATCGACCCGCCGCGTTCCGTGCGCATCGACCGCACGATCGAGGCGGCGCGCCTGCTCAAGGCTGCCGGGGTCGACGTGGTCAACGTCAGCGATTCGGCGATGGCTCGCGTCCGGATGGGCGCCCTGGCCGTGGCGTTCGGGATCCAGCACGACCTCGACCTCGAATGCGTGGTCCACGTCACGACGCGCGACCGGAACCTGATGGCACTGGAGTCGGAGCTGCTCGGCGCCCACGCGCTCGGTGTCCGAGACATCCTCGCGCTGACGGGCGATCCACCGCGGGTTGGCGACTACCCGGCCGGAACCGGCGTCTGGGACGTCGATTCGATCGGGTTGGTCGAGATCCTGGCCCGGCTCAATCGCGGGGAGGACGCCGCCGGCAGCCCGATCGGCCAGCCCGCCGGCTTCACCATCGCCTGCGCGCTCGATCCGACCGCCGCCGACGCGAGGACGGAGTGGGACCGCCTCGAGCGCAAGCTCGCGGCCGGCGCGCACCTGGTCATGACCCAGCCGCTGTACGACGTGGCCCAGGTCGACGCGATGCTGGCCGAGGCGAACCGCCGCTTTGGCCCTCGCGGGTTCCCGGTGCCGGTGCTGCTCGGCGTGCTGCCGCTGCAGAGCGCCCGGCATGCCGAGTTCCTGCACAACGAGGTCCCCGGCATCACGATTCCCGACGTGGCCCGGATCGCGCTTCGCGATGCCGGCGAGGGCGCCGCCGAGGTGGGTCTCGAGATGACCCTCGACCTGCTCGACCGCGTCGCCGCCGGTGTGGCCGGGACCTACGTCATGCCAAGCTTCGGACGGTACGAACAAGCGGCCGAGCTCGTTCGGCGGCTCCGCGCACACCAGGGGTGACCAGATGACTCGTCGGGGGCGCGTGCTCCTCAGCCTCGTAACCCTGGCCCTGGGCCTGGCCGCCGGTGGCGGGTTGGCGTCGGCCGCCTCGCCCTCGGCCCCGCCGCCCGGCCCGCCCTTCCCGCCGCCGACCGCGGGTCGCGCGGTGTACGACTTCGCCGGCGTCCTGTCGCCGGGCGCCA
>JACQEF010000159.1 GCA_016200745.1 Chloroflexota bacterium
CGGGCCGGCGCCGATAGCCGGACTATCCGCCCGACACGGCCGGGATGACGTGGATCACCGCGTCGGGCGCCACGGGGGAATCGAGCGAGGCGGGCGAACCGTCCACGAAGACGTTGATGTGCGGGCGGAGGCGCGGTCCCGCCTCGACGAGCCGGTCGCGCAGACCCGGGACCGTTCCGTCGAGGGCGGTGATGACCGCCGCGACGGTCGAGCCCGCGACATCATGACGGCGCTCGACGCCCGGGAAGAGCGCGAGGAGCGATCGGGGCAGCAGCACGGACGCCATGGCGTTGGGGCGTCAGCCGTCCACGACGGCCGTCTCGACCGCCCAGATCTCCGGCAGCATGTCGGTGATCATCCGCCACGACACCCCCTCGTCGGCGCTGTGCCAGAGCTGGCCGGTGCTGGTCCCGAAGGCGATCCCCACGGGATCGAGCGTATCGCGGGCCATCGCCTCACGCAGCACCGACAGAAAGGCGTCGCGAGTCGGGAGCCCGTCGTCGGCGCGGATCCACGAGGTGCCGCCGTCGTGCGTCCGCCACACGGCGGCGTGCCCGTCGGGCATGTAGCGCCCCGCCTCGGGCACGCTGAGCGGGATGAGCCAGCACGTCTCGGGATCGCGCGGATGGGTCACGAGCGAGAACCCGAAGTCGGTCGGCAGGTTGGCGGTGATCTCCTGCCAGGTCGCGGAGCCGTCGTCGGATCGGTAGACACCGCAGTGGTTGCGCTGGTAGAGCAGCTCGGACTCGCCGCCCGCCAGTGCGAACTTGTGGACGCACTGGCCGGTCACCGGGAATCGGTTCTCCGGGTTGAACTCGGCCCGGACGCCGACGTTGCGCGGCTGCCATGACGCCCCGCCGTCGCGCGTCTCGAACACCCCGACCGCGGAGATGCCGACCCACGTCCGGGCCGCGTCGGTCGGGTGGGGCACGATCGTGTGGAGGATGAGGCCACCGGCGCCGGGTCCCCAGGTCGGGCGGGTCGGATGGTTTGTCAGGCCTTCGACGTGCCGCCAGGTCGCCCCGCGATCGTCGCTGCGGAAGAGGCCGGCCGGCTCGACGCCCACAAACAGTCCGCCGTCCGGGGTCGTCGACAGCGACCAGACGGTCCTGATCGGTTCTGCCCCGTCGCCGTAGGTGAGCCCGGCCGAGGAATGCGTCCAGGTCGTCCCACCGTCCTCGGAGCGCCAGACGGCCGGCCCGTACCACGGGCTGCCGCCCGCGGCCAGGATCGCCCCGCTGCCCGGCTCGACGATCAGGTCGTGGATCGGCCAGCCCTCGCACAGCGGCCCGCGACTGGACCACGTCCGCCGGTCCGCGTCGCTCTCGAGGATGAACGCGCCCTTCTTGGTCCCCACCAGCAGCACGACTCGGGTCATCTCGGCTCCTCTGCTCCTCAGCGGTCGGGGGCGAAGTCGGTGATTCTAGCCGCCCGCCTTGAACGGGTAGACGACCCAGGCGTCGGTCGTCACGGCGTGGACGTCGGGCTGCCCGGGAACGACCGAGCGGGTCGGCTTCCAGTGGAGGACGGCGGTGTTCGGGTGGCCGCCGGCCTGCCGGATCCGCTCGGTGACGGCGTGGATCGTGGTACCGCTGTCCCAGACCTCGTCGACGACGAGGATCCGCTGGCCACGCAGGAGCGGGTCCGCCGGGAATTGGAGGAACGTCGGATGCGGGCCGGGCTGCCCATGATCGTCGTAGAACTCGACCGCGGCGACCAGGATGTTCCGGATCCGCAACCGGTAGGCGAGCATGCCGGCCGGCACCAGCCCGCCTCGGGTGATCGCCAGCATCACGTCGAAGTGCTCGCTGAGGAGGCGCTCTGCCAGATCGCCGATCATCCGGTCCAGGTCGTCCCAGGTCACGATGTCCCGGGGGACCGCCACCGATTCACTCACGGTTCCACCCCTCTGGCAGTGGCTTCCTGGCTGCCGCGCGCCTCGAGCGCCGCCGCCCGGATCGCCTCGAGCGTGTGCGGATCGTCGAGGCCGGACAGGTCGCCCGGATCGAGCCCGAGCCAGGCGGCCCGGATCGCCCTCCGCATGACCTTGCCCGAACGCGTCTTGGGCAGGGCCCGCACGACCACGACGCGATCCGGCCGGAGCGGCTTGCCGAGCTGGCCCGCCACGGTCTCGGCGACCGCCGCCCGCAGGCCCGGGTCATCGGTCTCGCCGGGCCGGAGGACCACCATCACGACCACCACCTCTCCCTTGATCTCGTGCGGGACGCCGATCGCGGCCGCCTCGAGAACGGCCGGGTGCGACACCGCGGCGCTCTCGACCTCGGCCGGGCCCACCCGCTTGCCGGCGATCTTGAGCGTGTCGTCGCTCCGTCCCTGGATGTACCAGAACCCGTCCGCGTCGATCGTCGCCCAATCGCCGTGCAGCCAGGTGCCGGGGAACCGGGACCAGTAGGTCGCCTCGTAGCGCCCCTCCTGATCGCGCCAGAAGCCGCGGGTCATGCCCGGCATCGGCGCGCGGATCACCAGCTCGCCGACGGCGCCGCGGACCGGGTTCCCGGCCTCGTCCGCGACGTCGGCCGCAGTCCCGATGCATGGGCCAGAGAACGACGCCGGCTTGATCGGGCCGAGCACGTTGCCGCTGACGATCCCGCCCGAGACCTCCGTGCCGCCCGAGTAGTTGATGATCGGGCAGCGGCCGTCGCCGACGACGCGGAAGTACCACCACCAGGGGTCCGGGTTCCACGGCTCGCCGGTGGAGCCCAGGACGCGCAGCGACGACCGGTCGTGGGCCCGGACCGGGTCTTCGCCGTGGGCCATCAGCGCCCGGATCACCGTCGGCGAGAGGCCCAGGTGGGTGACCCGGTGACGGGCCACCATGGACCACAGCCGATCGGGTCCCGGGAAGTCGGGCGCCCCTTCGTACAGGACGAGCCCGGCGCCACGCAGCAGCGCGCCGGAGATGGCCCAGGGTCCCATCATCCAGCCGAGATCGGTGAACCAGAACAACGTGTCGCCGCGCCCGAGGTCGAACTGGTGGGCAAGGTCCTGCGCGCCCTTGATCGGGAACCCGCCGTGGACGTGGACGGCGCCCTTGGGCCGGCCAGTCGTGCCCGACGTGTAGATGAGCATGTAGGGCGTCTCGGGATCGGTGGTGCTGCCGGCATCCGGAGCGGGGCCGTCGCCTTCCCCGGGAACCGGCGCGTGCCACCAGGCGTCGCGGCCGTCAGTCCATGGTGTGGCCACCGCGCCGGCGGCGCGCTGCACGACCAGCACCCGGCGGACCGACGGGGCGGCCGCCACGGCCGCGTCGGCGACGGCCTTGAGATCGACCCAGGCGCCTCGACGCAGGAAGCCGTCCGCGGTCACCAGGACGGAGGCTTCGCAATCGGCCAGCCGCGTCGCGATGGCGGGCGCGCCGTAACCCGAGAAGATCGGCGTATAGATGGCCTGCAACCGCGCGAGCGCGAGGACCGCCACGACCGTCTCGACGAGCATCGGCAGCAGGATCCCCACCCGGTCGCCAGGCCGGACACCGTGGGCATGCAGGCGGCGAACGGCCAGCTCGACCTCGGCCGCCAGCTCGGCGTTGGTCAGCCTCCGGATCGTTCCGTCCTCGCTCTCCCACGTGAGGGCCGCGCCAGCTGGATCCCGGGCGACTCGCGGATCCAGGGCTGCCCGGGCGTAATTGAGCTCGCCGCCGAGCCACCAGCGGGCGAACGCGGGACCCAGGCCGGCGTCCAGGACGGTCGACGGCCGCCGGCCCCAGGCGAGCTCGAGGTCGTCGGCGGCGGCGCCCCAGAACCAGCCGGGGTCGGTGACGGCATGCCCCTGGAGGGTTTCGAGGTCCGGTTCGCCGGTGGCCCGCAGGAACCTTGCGAGGTGCGAATCCGTGACGAGATCGCGACTTGGGCGCCAGGCCACACCGTCGCCGTCGCGCCCGAAGATCGGCCCGTCGTCCCGCATCGGGACAGGGTACGGCAGGGCTTCCGCAGCCGGGGGCTCGAAGGCGGCGCCTAGCGGCTGACGTGATCCTCCCAGCGATAGGCCGGCTCGTAGCCGAGCACGCGCCGCGCGCGGTCGATCGACAGCAGCGTCTCGCGGCCCTGGACGGCCCGGCGGAGCGGGACGGTCGGGAAGACCTCGGCCATGAGGTCGGCACTCGGGCGGGTCATCACCGTATCGGGGGCGGCCACGATGCAGACCTCGGCCCCATCGATCTCGGCAGCGAGACCGAGCCGTGCCGCGGCCGCGACATCGCGCGCGTCAACGTAGCCCCACAGGTTCCACTTGCGGATGCGCGCGTCCGGCCAGTAGCTCGGGAAGCGTACGTAGTCGTCCGGCTCCATGATGTTGGAGATCCGCAGCCCCACGAAGGTCGTCTCGCTCGTCCGGGCGAACTGCGCCGCCATCGTCTCGCCCACCAGCTTCGACAGGGCATACGACGATTCGGGCCGCGGCTCGATCGTCTCGTCGATCGGGGCGAACAATGGCGGGGTGTCGAATGGCAGGCCGAGCACGGTCTCGCTCGACGCCCAGACGACCCGCCTGATACCGTGCGCCACCGCGGCGGCGAACACGTTGTACGTCGACAGCGCGTTGTTCCGGAACGTCTCGCCCCCGGGACGCAGCCCGGGTGCGGGGATGGCGGCGAAATGGACGACCGCCTCGGCGCCCGACAGTGCCTCCGTCGCCTGGCCGAGATCCGTCAGGTCGGCCAGCAGGCACAGCCCGAAGTCGCTGCCGTCGTGGCGGGTGTCCACGTTGAGCACGTCGTGCCCGTGGTCGCGCAGGTCGCGAACGACCCACGCCCCGCCTTTGCCGCTGCCACCGGTGACGACGATCCGCATGGTCCGACCTCCAAGCCGAAGTATGCGGGAGGCGCCAGGACGAGGGGCCGCTGACCTCGCCGGGGTCAGCCGGCCGGAGCCGTCGAGACGACGGCCTGGTCGAGCGCCGACTGGAGCGACTGGGCGTACGCCTCGCTCGTGTAGGTCGCGCCGGAGACGATGTCGATGTTGGCGCTCTGCGCGGACAGCGCCTCGCTCGACAGGACCGGCTCCACGTACTGGGAGATCTGGCCGGAGCGACCGCCGGTCGGCAGCTGGAGCGCGGTGACCGAGATGATCCGTCCGTTCGTGATCGTGACCTGCACCTGGGTACTGCCATAGCGGGAGGCGAAGACATCCCCGGTCAGCGTCTCCGTTCCGGCCTTGCTGCCCGTGCCCGTCGACGGGGCCGCCGACGATCTCGCGGTGGTCGTCCCGCTCGACGACACGCCGCTCGATGCGTCATTCGTCGCCGAGCCGGTCGAACCGCGCGAACCCGTGGTGTTGCCGCTCGCGGACAGCGAGCCATCGGTCGAGGCGATCCCGCCGGTCACCGGCAGCTGGTCGGGCGTCTTGAAGTTGAACAGCAGGACCAGGGCCATGGCCGTGGTCACCAGGGCGATCGCGCCCCGTCGTGGGAACATCGCGGACCTCCGAGCGCCGATCGACGTGTCGATCTGCGGCGAGTCTCGACGACTCGTCTGAGGACACGATGAGAATCCCGCCGCCGGCTCGGTTCTCAGGATCGTCTCAGCGGGACCCGCGAGGCTCGTGCCATGCCCGACCAGCCGATGCTCCTGCGCGCCGCGACGGCGCACGCCCGGCGCGCCGAGGCCGCTGCCGAGGCGTCGGCCGCGCGCCCGCGCCCGGTCCCGTTGCCGCGCACCTGGTCGGTGACCGCGCTCGAGATCGTCCTCGCCCTGGTCGCCAACGGGGCGCTCATCCTGGCGATGTGGGTCCGCCACGGCGGGTTGGACCAGGCGTCGACGATCGGCGGCGGCCTCACCGGGATCGGCCAACTGACGGCGCTCTACGGCACGTACCTCGCGCTGATCCAGCTGGTCCTGATGTCGCGGAGCCCGTGGCTCGACCAGGTCTTCGGGATGGACCGCCTTTCGGTCGCGCACCGCTGGATCGGATTCGCGACCGTTTGGCTGCTGCTCGGTCACGGGTTCTTCACCACGGTCGGCTACGCGATCGGCGACCGC
>JACQEF010000160.1 GCA_016200745.1 Chloroflexota bacterium
CATGGCCCGGCCCCCGCTCGCCGGGCCATGGCCGGACGGCACCCGGACCGCCATCTTCGGCCTCGGCTGCTTCTGGGGCGCCGAGAAGGACTTCTGGGGGCTCCCCGGCGTGGTCACGACGGCGGTCGGGTTCGCCGGCGGCTTCACGCCGAACCCGACCTACGAGGAAGCGTGCACCGGCAAGACCGGTCACGCCGAGGTCGTGCTGGTCGCCTACGACCCGGACCGGATCAGCTACGAGCAGCTGCTCAAGACCTTCTGGGAGCAGCACAACCCGACCCAGGGGATGCGCCAGGGCAACGACGCCGGCACCCAGTACCGATCGATCATCCTGACCGCTGACGATGAGCAGCGCGCCGTAGCCGAAGCCTCACGGAACGCCTACCAGGCCGAGCTGACCGCGGCCGGCTACGGCCGGATCACCACTGAGATCGCCCCGGCCGGGCCGTTCTATTACGCCGAGGACTACCACCAGCAGTACCTGGACAAGAATCCCGGGGGCTACTGCCCGAACCACGCGACCGGCGTGGCGCTCCCCGGCGATTTCAGCGTGACGCCGCTCCAGTACGTCGAATAGCGCGCTGCCGGCCGTCAGATGCGCCGGTGTCTGGAGTCGTTGGTCGCCAAGCTGCCGATCGACACCACGATCGGCGTCCGGATGCAAGGTGCAGCCGGGCGGGGTCGTCGCCGGCGTGAGGCCGCACCCACGAAGCTCCCCCGATGGCACGTTCGTCGCCCGACCGCGCCCATGACCGGGGTGGGGACGCTCCGCCGCTCGAGCCGCCGTGGTCGCGGCGCCTTGGCGCCGAGCTGTTCGGCACGTTCGCACTCGTCTTCGTGGCGGCAGGAGCCGACGCCATGGCCTCCGTCAGCGGCGGCCAGGTCAGTCCGGCCGCCCGGGCGGTCGCACCGGCCCTCATGGTCGCGGCGCTGATCTACGCCATCGGGGATTCGTCCGGCGCGCACTTCAACCCGGCGGTCAGCCTGGCCTTCGCGCTGAAACGCCTCTTCCCGCCGCGCTGGCTCCTCCCGTACTGGACCGCGCAACTTGTCGGGGCCGTCCTGGCCGCCGCCCTCCTCGGTCTCCTGTTCGGCGACGCGGCCCACGAGGGCGTCAACCGGCCACACGTCGCCGGTGCCACGGCCCTCGCGCTCGAGGTCGTCCTCGCCTGGTTCCTGGTCGTGGTCGTACTGGGCACGGCGGACCGCTACCGCGTGGTCGGTCCGGACGCGGCGCTCGCGGTGGGCGCGACCATCGCCCTGTGCGGGTTGATCGCGCTGCCGATCGACGGGGCATCGATGAACCCGGCCCGTTCGCTCGGGCCCGCCCTCGTCGTCGGCGACCTGTCGAACGTCCCGATCTACCTCGTGGGCCCGGTCGCCGGTGCGGCGCTCGGTGCGCTCCTGACGACGTTCCTCCACGGAACCACGGCCGACGACGGCAAGGCCGAGGAGGCCGCGCGGGGCAGCGCCGATTAGGCCGACTGCCGCCTGCTCCAGGCGATCGTCGCCGCCGATCGAAAACGCCGGTCAGCTCCCCAGGTCCGCGAACAGCTCGACGGCGTTGCCGTCGGGATCGTGGACGCTCGCGTAGCGCTGGCCCCAGAACGCGTCCCACGGCGGGAGGTGGCCGTCGTGGCCCGTCGCGACGAGCTCGTGGTACAGCTCGTCCACCTCGGTCGGACTGTCGCAGGCGAACGCGAGCGCGACCCGATGGTCGCCTGACGGCGGCGCCCAGCCCGGGTTGAAGCTATGGATGATCTCGACGGTGTCGAGGATCAGGCGCAGCCCGCCCGGCAGCGCCGTTTCCACGTGCCCCTCGGCCCCGGCGCCGTCGGCGAACGTGAACCCGAGCCGGCGGTAGAACGCGAGCGAGGCGGCCATATCCGTGACGACGAGGCCGACGACATCGAGACGAAGGTGCCATCTCTCCTCCTCCGGTTGAGGACGATGGTACCGAGACGTCTCCGCCGCCGCGTTGCCGACCGCTGGCGCGGTCCGGGCTGCCGTACCATCGAACCATGAGCCAGCCGTTCGAACGCGACGAGCTGATCGACGCCCTCGCCGGGATCGAGCCCGCGGCGGCGGCCCGGCGTGGCGCCGTCCGCGTGGTCCGAGCGCCGGGCCGCGTGAACCTGATCGGCGAGCACACCGACTACAACGAAGGCTTCGTGCTCCCGGCCGCGATCGACCTCGAGATCCGGATCGCCTACCTGCCGACCGACGACCGGCGGGTGGAGCTCACCCGCCTCGACACCGGCGCAAGCGAGGGCTTCGGCCTCGACCGGACGCGCGCCAGGAACGGGTCGTGGCTGGACTACGTCGCCGGCACGGCCTGGGCGTTGACCGAGGCCGGCCTGCCGCTCACCGGGCTCCGCGGCGTGATCGCGTCGACCCTGCCGACGAGCGCCGGCCTCTCGTCGTCGGCCGCGATCGAGCTCGCGTCGGCCTGGGCGATGCTCGACGACGCCGCGGCCGGCGTCGATCGGTTCGAGCTGGCCCGGCTCTGCCAGCGGGCCGAGAACGGCTACGTCGGGGTGATGGGCGGCCTGCTCGACCAGTTCGCCGAGTCGTGCGCGGTGGCGGGCTCGGCGCTCTTCCTCGACTGCCGGTCGTCCGAGTGGCGACCGGTGCCGCTGCCGGCGGACGTGGACCTGGTCGTGCTCCACACCGGATCGACCCGGTCGCTGACGCGTTCCGAGTACAACGTCCGCCGGAGCCAGTGCGAGGCGGCGGTCGCGGCGCTGTCGCGCTCGGACCCGTCGATCCACAGCCTGCGCGACGTCTCGCCGGAGACGCTCACCG
>JACQEF010000164.1 GCA_016200745.1 Chloroflexota bacterium
ACAAGAAGATGTACCGCTCGGTCCGCGGCGACGTCCCCGACACGGACTACACGGTCCCGCTCGGCAAGGCCGCGATCACGCGTCCCGGCACCCAGGTGACGGTCGTGGCCTACGGCCTGATGGCGCACTACGCCCTCGAAGCCGCCGACCGCGTCGGGGAGGAGGGGATCAGCGTGGAGGTCGTCGACCTGCGGACGCTCCGCCCACTGGATACCGAGACGCTGCTCGACTCGGTCCGCAAGACCGGCAAGTGCCTGATCGTCTACGAGGACAACCGGTTCGGCGGCTACGGCGCAGAGGTCGCCGCCATCGTCGCCGAGGAGGCGTTCGACTACCTCGACGGGCCGATCACGAGGGTCGCCGGGCCCGACGTCCCGGGCGTGCCGTACAACCACGTCCTCGAGGAGTGGTTCATGGTCAACCCGGAGAAGATCGCCGACGGGATCCGGACGCTGGCAGCGTACTGACGACGCAGGCTCGAGCGAGGACACACTCCCTGAGGACAGCATGCTCTCCGCCGCCGGCGGGTCCTCGCCAGCAACCCGGGCGTATGCTCACCGACATGCGAGGCTGACTCATAGCTGGACGTGCTCCTCGCAGGCCAAGTGGAGGTAGCGGGAGGAGGCGAATGACCGAGGCGCATGCAACGCCGCCAGGCCGATGGCAGTACGGCATGCATCCGCATGCGACCGAGATGCGGGTCCGCTCCCTCGAGCGCGTCTACCTGACGCTCGGCGAAGCGCTCCGCCTGGAGATGATGAACGTCGACCCGGGTGGAGAGGACATCGTCCACCTGCAGTACTACATCGCAACGGAAGTCGGACCCTGGGCGCTCTGGCTCTCGTGCGCACGACAGGATGTCGCCGACTGCGAGGCGCCCCTTCGAGAGTTCAGTCCTCCGTTTGCGGAGTAGTAGCAGGTCGCTCGCCGGAGGGCGACACCGCCGCACGCTGTGCAACCACAACGCGCTGTGCTTCTCTGCGGTGCAAGAACCGATCGGGCGGCGCGACGCCGACTGGCGCCTCAAGCCAGCCCTGCTCGCCCCTTGCCCTTCCGTTTGGGGCCGCGTGGCGGGAGCGCCTTGGCCGAGGGGAGAAGGTGCGAATCTGCCCCATCTCTGCCGAAGGGCGTGACGGCACTCCACGGCCGAGTCGCGTATGTTCCGCCCGACAGACCCGAATGCTCGGAGACGGCCGATGCTCGCACCGCTCGCACAGCTGTGGATCCTCGTGACATTCGCGATCGCCGGCGTCCTGGTGGGAGTCGCGCAGATGTACGACGCCGAGCACTGGTGCCCGTGCTGCAAGCTCCAGGTATCCCGCAACGCGTCGACCTGTCCGCACTGCCGGTGCCGCCTGGACTGAGGTCAGGCGACGTCCGCGGTCGAGGATCTCACCGACCCGCCGACCTCGGCGGGGGAGCGCTGGGTCGAAACGGGTGCCGCTCCCGAACGGCGTAGGTCAGGTGGGTCGCCCGCGGCGTCGGCTCCGCGCGGAAGGCTCCAGGGCTACGCGGTCCGCGTCACGCCCGATCGGCCGCGCCTCGGGGCGACGACGGCGCCGACGACTCGAAGGTGACCCGGTACCAGTTGGCCGTCTGGCGGCTAGCGCCGAGCACGGGCAACGAGAACGTCTGGACGGAGGCGACGAGGTAGCCCCGCTTGCGCATCTCGGCGGCATCCGCCTCGATCCTCGCCGCGATCTGCCCCCCGAGGATGTCCACCCGTTGTCCGAGCCCGGCGAACAAGGGGGCCAGCAGCAGGTTCGCCCAGACGAGCACGCTGTCGCGGCCATACTCGCGGACGACCACCCGCCCGGATTCGGTTCGTCCCAGCAGTCGCCTCAGGGCGCTCCGCAGGCTCCCGGCGGCCACCCCCACTGAACCAGGACGAGACGATCGCCCGTCATCGAGGAATGCACCCGTGGTACGGCGAAACGGGCGCTCCCCGCTGGATCGCCGCGGTACGGGTGTACCGTGAGGGGCATGGCCGCGAAACATCAGCGCTTTGCCCTGCACGACGTGACGTTCGCCGGGGTCTCGTTGCCCGCCGCGACGATCGACTGCTGGGAGGACACGCACGGCCGGCCGCAGTGGCTGGCTCGCGTCCTCGTCAGGTCACGTTCCCAGGTCGAGGACGGCGAGCTGTCCGGTCACACCGCCGATGGGCGCGTCCTGACGGGTCACGTGCTGGTCGCCGACCAGCAGGTGGGTCCGGGCGGCATCAAGCAGACGCTCATCGTCTTCCACGGCGACGGGACGCTGCACGGTTTGCAGGAACCGCTGCATCGAGAAAGGAACTGATGGCCAGGAAGAAGGACAAGAAGGCGCAGAAGGACAAGAAGGCGGCCAGGGAGGAGCAGGCGCGGACGGACGCAAAGACGGCCGCCGCATCATCCGGCGCACGGGCGCCAAAGAGGTAATCCGGCTGGAGCCAGGTTCGGCGACGCACGGTCGCGCGAGCGATGCACCCGTTGCGCGGGCTCTACCATGGGATCGTGCCTGACGCCCCGCTCGACACCCCGGCCGATCCCGAGGCCCTGATCGAGTTGATCCGCAACTCGGTGATCGGGGACGACGAGGCCGTGGCCGGCCCGTTCGGCGTCCGCCGCGTCACCTACGCGGACTACACGGCCTCGGGCCGGGCACTGACGTTCATCGAGGACTACCTGCGCGAGGCCGTCCTGCCGCTGTACGCCAACACCCACACCGAGTCGTCGGGGACGGGCCTCCAGACCAGCCGGTTCCGCGAGGACGCCAGGACGATCATTCGCGACGCGGTGGGTGCCAACGCGGACGACCACGCCGTGATCTTTGCCGGGTCCGGCATGACCGGCGCGGTCAATCTCCTCGTCGGGGTCCTCGAGCTCCGGATCCCGAGATCCCTCGACGATCGGTACGGCCTCAGCGCGCGGATCCCGGCCGTGGAGCGCCCGGTCGTGTTCATCGGGCCGTACGAGCACCACAGCAACGAGCTGCCCTGGCGCGAGTCGATCGCCGAGGTGATCACGATCGGCGAGGACCACGACGGGCGGATCGACCTCGCCAGGCTCGAAACCGCGTTGAACGAGACCGACGGCCGCACCCTCCGGATCGGATCGTTCTCGGCGGCATCGAACGTGACCGGGATCCTGTCGGACACCCGGGCGATCTCCGTGCTCCTCCACCGCCACGGCGCGCTGTCGTTCTGGGATTTCGCCGCGGCCGGGCCGTACGTCGAGATCGAGATGGACCCGCACCGGCCCGGCCCGGACGGCGGGTCCCCGGATGGCGATGCCGCGCTCGACTACAAGGACGCGATCGTCCTCAGCCCGCACAAGTTCATCGGCGGGCCCGGGACGCCGGGTGCGCTCGTCGCCCGCCGCGAGCTGTTCCGCAACCGCGTACCCACCTCGCCGGGGGGCGGCACCGTCGCCTACGTCAACCCGCTCGAGCACCTCTACCTTGCCGACCCGGAGCGGCGCGAGGAGGGTGGCACGCCCGCGATCATCGAATCGATCCGAGCCGGGCTCGTCTTCCGCCTCAAGGAGGCCGTCGGCGTCGACGCCATCCGTCGGCGAGAGGAGGACTTCATCGGGCGGGCGATGACCGCCTGGTCCGTCGAGCCGGGCATCGGGATCCTCGGCAACCCGGCCCTGCCGCGGCTGTCGATCGTGTCGTTCACGGTCCGCCACGAGGGCCGATACCTCCATCACAACTTCGTGGTCGCGCTGCTCAACGACCTGTTCGGGATCCAGTCGCGCGGCGGTTGTTCGTGCGCCGGGCCCTACGGCCACCGCCTGCTCGGGATCGACATCGAGACGTCGCACGCGTTCGAACGCGAGATCTCGCGCGGCTGCGAGGGGATCAAGCCGGGCTGGGTGCGGGTGAACTTCAACTACTTCATCGGCGCGTCGGTCTTCGACTACATCGTCCGCGCGGTCGCCATGGTGGCCCGCGACGGCTGGCGGCTGCTGCCGTGGTATCGGTTCGAGCCGGCGACCGGGATGTGGCGCCATGCCGCGGGCTCGCCCGAGCCGACGCTGTTCCTGCACGACGTCACGTTCGGGCCGACAGGGATCACGTATCCGGCCCACCGCCACCGGGCGGGGGAGGACGCACTGGCCGGGTATCTTCGCGCGGCGGAGCGGATCCTCACCGACCCGATCGCGACGCTGGGCCGGCCGCCGGAGCCGGCGGAGCCGCCGCTCGTCGGCGACGACTTTGAGTCGCTCCGGTGGTTCTGGCTGCCCGACGAGGTCCGCGACGCCATCGGCGCCCGATAAGCCGATCGCCGACTGCCGCCACACTGCCCCGGTGATGACCGACGCTGACAGCGTGCCGCGCCCTGCCGGGAGCGCCGCCGCGCCGCCCGCGCTCTCGGTCAGCCACCGGGACCCGCTGACCTGGCGCAAGGAGTATCCTTCGCGGCGATCCGGAAGACTGGCGCCACGGTGCGCCGGCGGACGCGGAAAGGGGACGCATGGCAAGGCATCAAGTCGCCGCTGTCTCCGCGTCGCGGCTCGGGAGAACTCGTCCTTCGTAGATCGGTCGGCATCGCCGCCGTGATCGTTGGACCGTCCGTTCCAGGACGGTCTTCGTGTTTCCCGGACCCGAGCGTGACGCGCACTCGACCGTTGGCGTCCACCCTCCATCCGGAGACCTTCACCCTTGAAACGTGCCCGTACCTCAAACCGGGGTCCGTCCGCGAGCCGCGCCGAGTCGTTCCGCTGCGTCCACTGCCGGCTCGACGTTCCCGCCAACGCGCCCGGAACCGCCCACCGCAACCACTGTCCGAGCTGCCTCTGGTCCCGCCATCTCGACATCGAGCCTGGCGACCGGCGGTCCGACTGCCTGTCCTCGATGGAGCCGATCGCCATCACCGTCCGGAAGGACGGCGAGTGGGTGCTCATCCATCGCTGCAACGGATGCGGCACGCTCTCGAGCAACCGCATCGCCGGCGACGACAATCCGTTGCTCCTCGTCCGGATCGCGGTCAAGCCGCTGGCCCAGACCCCGTTCCCGCTGGACCGGCTCGCCCTCATCTGAAGGCGGGCCGGAATCTGATGCCGATGCGATTCCCCGGGGCCGACCGTTGACGCGCCGCGAACCACCGGCCTGCTACGAATCCCGGCGATGGAACTGCTCTCGGTCAGCTTGATCGGCGCCATGGTCGGGGCGGTGTTCCTGTTGCGCCTCCCGGTCGGCGAGTGCGATCAGTGCGTGCACTGCCTCACCGAGCGAAGCGAGGCCGAACGCAAGCGGCAGGACGAACACCATCGCCAGGTTCATGGCCTGTACGCCGAGGGCCACTGCCCGATCTGTCGTCCGGACGCCTGACGCCCCCGGCGATCCGCCCGAGTCGCGGGCCGCTAGGCTTGCGTCGGCATGCATGCCCCTGCCGCTGGCCGAGCGCCCTGGTCGCTCCGAATTCTCTTCCTGGCCACCGGCGCGTGGGTCGCGGCGGTAGCGCCGTTCGTCGTGGTGATGCTCCGCGCCCGGGGTCTCGACACCGTCACGATCGGCGTGCTGTCCGGCGGCTCGGCGCTGGCCGCCACGCTCGTCGTGCCGGCCTGGGGACACCTCGCTGACGTCCTCGTCGGTCGGGCGTTTGCGTTCCGGATCGGGCTAGTTCTTGCCATCAGCGCCGCCGTCGTCCTCGTCCTGCCGGTCCCGCTGCCGGTCGTTGCCCTGATCATGGCCCTCTTCTCGGTTTTGCCGATCCTCTTCCTGTCGATCGCCGACGCCCTCGCGGTCGACGGCCTGCCGGCGCCGGAACGCCAGTACGGGGCGCTGCGAGCGCTGATGAGCCTGGCGTTCGCGGTCGGCGTCATCGTCGCCGGGATCGTGTACGACGGGGCGGGCTACGCCGCGGTGCCGTGGGTGGCCCTGGCCTGGTCCGTCGGGCTCCTGGTCCTGCTCGGACGGGTTCCGGACCGGACGCGCGATCCCGCGATACGGGCGATCGCCGGCCGCGAGGGAGGGGATTCCGCAGCCGGCCGCTTCGGCTCGGTCAGCCGCGTGCTGTCCGTGCAGCCCCGGTTTCTGGCGGTGCTGGCGGTCTTCACGCTGGCGTACACGGGCCTCCAGGGCTCGATGGTGTTCCTGCCGATCCGGATCGTGGAGCTCGGCGGACAGCCGTCCGATGTCGCGTTGACGTACGGCATCGCCTCGTTCGCCGAGGTCCCGGGCCTGGTCCTGGTCGGCTGGCTCGGCCGGCGCATCGGCATTCGCTGGCTGGTCGTGCTGGCCTTCGTGGCGTATGGCCTGTCCGTCGCCTCGTGGGGCGTGATGCCGACGCCGATCGCCATCAACGTCACGCGCCTGGTGACGGGCGTCTGCTTCGGCCTGCTCGCCGGCGCGCGGGTGCTGATCGTCGCGCGATTGCTGCCCGAGCCGCTGCAGGCGACCGGACAGGCGATGAGCCAGGCGGCGACCTCGGCGCTGGGCAGCGCGTTCGGCGGCCTGGTCGCGGGCGTCGTCTACGGCGCGTTCGGAGCGGCTGCGTTCTTCGGCCTCGCCGGTCTGCTGTCCATCGCCGGCGGCCTCGGCGCGTGGCTGGTCCTCTACGGGCGGGTCGGCGCCCCGGTTCGAGCAACTGGGCAGCCCATCCAGGCAACGCTAGACTGATCGCCATGCGACAGGTCATCGGCCGGCGCCTCGCCGACGTCGACGTCGGCTAACTCAATCAGCGGATCGCCCGGGCAAACCGGGTGATCGTCGATCTTGGGACGGGCGACGGCCGGGCGGTGCTCGCTCGGGCCGCGGCCGAGCCGTGCGCGTTCGTCATCGGGATCGACGCGAACGCGGCCGCCATGGCCGAATCCTCACGGCGAGCCGCGCGCGGCCGTGGCGCCCGGCGGCTCACGAACACGTGGTTCGGGGTCGAATCCGCCGAGGCCCTGCCGGGTCCCCTGGCGGACGTGGCGTCGACCGTGACCGTCGTCATGCCCTGGGGATCGCTGCTCCGGGGCGTCCTCGGCCTCGAGGCCGCGGTGCTGGTCGGGATCGCCTCGATCGTCGCACCGGCCGGTCGGGTCGAGATCCTGGCCTCCGTCACGCCCAAGGACGCCTTCGTGGGCCTGGCCTCGCTCGACGGCGACGCCGAGGCCGTGATCGCTGGTGCGTGGGCCGTCGTCGGGTTCGAGCTGGTGTCGATGCGCCCGGCCACGGCCGGCGACCTGCAAGCGGCGCGGTCGTCCTGGGCGCGCCGGCTCGGCGACCGGACCGCGTGGCGGATCGAGCTCGTCCGCCGGCGGTAGCCCGGGTCGCAGCGCTGTTCGCGATCGAACGCGGGATGGTGACAGGGTCGTTCCGCTTGGCTGGAACGACCGCGGGATCGACCGGGGGAACACCCCCGGCCCGCGCTCCGCCACGTCCGCGCGCCCGCTGGCAAGATGGGCGACACTAGCGCCTCAAACAACGACCCCAGCGCACCGGCAGCGGACCGGCCGCCAGCGGAGGACATGCGAACGTGGCCAAGGTGACGATGCCCCAGCTCGGTGAGAGCGTCGCCGAGGGGACGATCGGAAAGTGGCTGAAGCAACCGGGCGATCACGTCGACAAGTACGAGCCGCTCGTCGAGGTCATCACCGACAAGGTCAACGCCGAGGTCCCGTCGCCGTTCGCGGGGACCCTCACGGAGATCCTCGTCGAGGAAGGCGCGACCGTTCCGAACAACGCCGAGATCGCGGTCATCGAGGAGGCCGGCAGCGCATCGGCCGACGCCCCACCCACGGCTGCCGCCACGGCGAGCGCCGCTCCGATGGCGAGCGCCGCTCCGACCGCCACAGCGCCCGCTCCGCCGGCCACAGCGCCCTCGGCGGCACCCGCCCCCGTGGCGGCACCCGCTCCCGCGGCCGCCGCGCCCATGGCCGCAAGCGCGCCGGTCGCCCACGGCCCGGCCGGCTCGGACGAGCGCACGGTCGAGGAGCTGCCCGGCAGCGCCGACGCCCGGATGACTCCCGCGGTCCGACGACTGCTTCGAGAGCACGGCCTCGACCCGGCGATGATCGTGGGGACGGGCGGT
>JACQEF010000010.1 GCA_016200745.1 Chloroflexota bacterium
GATCGAGGGCATCGAGGGCGAGCGGGCCTCGGCCAGCCTGCTGCTCCTGGTCGGCGAGCGGTCCGGCGGCATCCCGCTGGTCGTCGAGGAGCTGCTCGCGGCTCGGCGCGAGCTCCCCACCGCGTCGCTGACCGATTCCTTCGACGACCTGGTCATGGCCAGGGTCGCCGCGCGCTCCCCGGAATGCCGCCGGGTCCTCCGCCTGCTGGCACCGGCCGGCCGCTCCCTGACGTCTCGACAGCTGGCCGACGTCGCGGCCGCGTTCGAGGCCGACGCCGAGCGATCGGCCCCGCGCTCGAGCTCTGCCCCGCGGCAAGGCGACGGGGTCCTCGACGCCGACCTGCGGGCCGGGCTGACCGAGGCGCTCGACCACGGCTTCCTCGTCCAGGACGATGGCGAGCTCCGATTCCGCCACGAATCGATCGGCCGAGCCGTGGAGCGTGACCTGCTGCCCTTCCTGCGGACACGCCACCTCGCCGCGCTGGCGACCGGACTGGCCGGCCCGGCCGCCGGAACCACCCGGTACTGGCTGGACGCCCACGAGCCGGAGCGAGCCCGCGAGCTCGCCATCACCGCCGCCGGCGAGGCCGGCGACCGACACGCCCCCGCCGACGAGCTGGCGGCGCTCGAGCTGGCCCTGGCCGTCCATCCACCCGTGGCGTCGGCCGCCGGCGCGCGCCGGAAGGGGGATCGATCGCCGGCCGACACCGCCGAGCTGCAGGTCCGGGCCGCCGAGGCGGCCTACGCGATCGGGCGGACCGCCCGCGCCACCGCCTATCTCGAGGCCACCGCCGCCGGCCTGGACGCCCGTCGAGACCGGGTCCGGCTCGGAATGCTGTACGAGCGGCTCTCCCACGTCCGTCAGGCGGCCGGCGACTCGGCCGCAGCGATCATCGCGGCCCGCCGGGCGGTGGAGCTCGTGCCCCGGGAGCCGAGCCCCGAGCGGGCCAAGGTGCTGGCCGCGCTGGCACGGCTGCGGATGCTCGAAGGCGTGTTCAGCGAGGCGCAGCGCCTGGCGAGGGAGGCGATCCGGGTCGCGCGGGCCTGCGAGCCCGTGGCGCGCGTTCAGGAGATTCACGCCTCCACGACACTGGGCGTGGCGATGGCCTGGGGGAGCGACCCCGAGGGCGGGATCGCGCTTCTGCGCCAGGCCGAGAACGGCGCCCGCGCGATCGACGATCCGGACCTGCTGTTCCGGATCACGGCCAACCTCACGACCGTGCTCGACCTGGTCGGCCGCCGGGCGGAAGCCGTCGAGGTCGCCTATCGCGGGATCGAAGAGGCACGATCCGCGGGGCTGGAGGCGGTCTACGGCAACTTCCTGGCAGGCAACGTCGCCGAGACGCTGATCCTCCTCGGCCGCTGGCCCGAGGCGCGGTCGCTCTGCCTGCGCGCCCTGCGCTGGGCGCCGGTCGGGGTCATCTTCCTCGACGCCCTGATCTTCCTGGCCGCGGTCGAGATCGAAACGGAGGCCGGCGAGGAGGCCGGCCGCCTGCTCGGCCAGACCGTCCTCGAATTCGACGCCCTGCGCGAGCCGCAGCTGGCCGGCTCGTATTACCTGGTCGCCGCGTCGTTCTCGCTGTGGCGCGGCGATGTCGGCGACGCCAGCCGCTCCGTTGAGCGAGGCTGGGCGGTCGTCAAGTCGACCGAGGAATGGGTGCTCGCCGCCCGGATGGCGGCGATGGTCGCGCAGGTCGACGCGGCGGTTGCGGAGGAGGCACGCGAGCACCGGCAGCTGGCGCCGCTCGCGGCGGCGCGCACCCGGACGACCGACGTGATCGCCGCGGCTGCAGCCCAGGTTCGCGCCGGCTCGGCCCCACCAACCGCCGGCTCGCGCCGGATCGCCGAGGCCTACCTCGCGACCGCCCGAGCCTACCAGCGGCGCCTCGAGGGCGACGATCGGCCGGCCGTGTGGGCGCACGTCGCCGACGCCTGGGCCGAGCTGGCGGCGCCGTACGACGCGGCGCTGGCGCGCTGGCGGCAGGCCGACGCGGCGTTGTCCGGCGGCGCGGGGCGTTCGGGGCGGGCCGACGCGCGCCGGGCGATCGAGGAAGCGGCCCGGGTCGCACTCGAGCTCCGTGCGCGACCGCTGCTGCGCGAGATCCGCGAGCTCGCCGGCCGCGCCCGGCTGACGCTTCCGGGGGCCGTCGACGAGTTCCTCGGCGAGATGCCTGCGGGACCGACCGGCGCGGTGGCCGTGGGTCCATCGGCCGGCAGGGCGGCCGCCCGGACGAACGGCCAGTCGCAGCTGGTCCGGGCGGTCGCGGGCGACCCCTCGAGCGCGACCCACCGGCAGGATACGTTCGGCCTCAGCGGTCGCGAGCGCGAGGTGCTCGCGCTGGTCGCCCAGGGCCGAACGAACCGCGAGATCGGCGAGCGACTGTTCATCAGCCAGAAGACCGTCGGCGTCCACGTCGGGAACATCCTGGCCAAGCTGGCGGTCTCGGGCCGGGTGGAGGCGGCGACCGTGGCGATCCGGCTGGGCCTCACCGGCCCGAACTAGGTACCCGGACGCCGCGAGACCCGGAGGGAGGGTCTCCGGGTCTCGATCGGATCGCTGTGCGCTCGTCCGGATGGGCTCTGGACGAGGTTGGCGTCTATGAGCGGCGGTTTACCACTTGTGACCGGCGGCGAGGGTCAGCGCGATCGCAACGAGCGGTCCGATCGTCAGCGCAAGTCGCCGGGTCCGGGTGATGAGGCTGGCCATCTGGGTGGGCTCCGATCTGATGGGGTATGAGTCCGGGTCCACCATCCATGAATGAAGGTGGAGCCCGAGACTAGACCCGAGCCGGCGACGTTCAACCGACCCGAAGGTACTGGAGGCCATCCCCCAGCGGTACCATGACCCGACCGGGACCACCCCGGACCACCCCGGACCCGCGACAGGATTCGTCGCCGCGCGGTAGATTCGCGCGACATTGCCCAGGCGGTCATCCGCAGCCCTCCAGAGGTACCCGTCCCCGATGACACACGCCCGACACCTGGTCCCCCTCCTCCTCGCTGTCGTGGTCGGCGCGAGCGCCGCCGCCTGCGTGACTGCGACGCCGGGCTGGACCTACGCACCCGCCCCGTCCGTGACGCCGCCCCCGAGCGCTGCTGCCTCTGGGTCGGCCGGCAGCCCGGCCCCCAGCGAGGCTGCCGGGGGCGTCCAGATCAGCGCCCTGAACGTCGCGTTCGAGCAGACCGCTGTGACCGCCCCTGCCGGCAAGGCGTTCCAGATCGCGTTCGACAACAAGGATGCCGGGACGCCTCACAACGTCGCGATCCACAAGGACAGCGCGACGGGAGCCGAGGTGTTCAAGGGCGAGATCGTCACCGGCCCCGCGACCAGGACCTACGACGTGCCGGCGCTCGACGCGGGGACCTATGCGTTCGTCTGCACCGTGCATCCCAATATGACCGGCACGCTCACGGTGCAGTAGGGCGAACCCGTGACGCCGCCCGGCGAGCAGCTCTGCTACACCGACGCGTACCTGCGATCGGTGGAGGCGCGCGTCGCCTCGGTCGAAGCGGGCGACTCGACGCTGCTCGTGCTCGACCGGACGGTCTTCTACCCAGGTGGGGGCGGGCAGCCGTCCGACCGTGGTCTCGTCCTGCGCGCCTCGGACCGCCGATCGTGGACGGTCCGCGCCGCCCGCAAAGCCGGTGGCGAGATCGTCCATGAGCTCGAGCCCGGCGACAGCGACCCGCCGGCGGTCGGCGACGTCGTCCGAGTCGACCTCGACTGGGCCAGGCGGCTGGCCCTGATGCGAACGCACACCGCGCTGCACGCGCTCTGTGGCGTCGTCTGGCGTGACCACGGGGCGCTCGTCACGGGCGGCAACATGGAACCGGGCAGCGGCCGGATGGACTTCGAGTTCGAGCGGATGTCCGGCGACCTCGTCGATTCGATCGAGGCCACGGTGAATGCGGAGCTGGCAGCTGCGCGTGACGTGCGGGTGGCCGTCCTGCCGCGCGACGAGGCCTTCGCCATCCCGGACCTCATCCGCACCAAGGTCAACCTGCTGCCGCCCGGGATCGAGGAGATCCGGACCATCGAGATCGTCGGGCTGGACCTGCAGGCCGACGGCGGGACGCACGTCGCGAACACGTCGGAAGTCGGCCGGATCCACGTGACCGGCTACGAATCCAAGGGCCGGATCAACAAGCGAATCCGCATCGAGCTGGTCGACCCGGTCGCCTGAGCCCGATTGTGGGCGGCTTCCCACGGGCGCTAGACTGCCGCGAATGTCGGATCTGAACCTGCAGCTCGATCTCGCCTGGCGGCTGATCGTCGCGGCGCTTCTCGGTGCCCTCATCGGCATCGAGCGCGAGCGCCACGAGCACCCGGCGGGGATCCGGACCCACATGCACGTCTCGATCGGGTCTGCCGCGTTCACCGTGCTGTCGATCTACTCGTTCGGCCAGGGGTCCGATCCCGGGCGAGTGGTTCTTCAACCACCGACGCGGACCTTGAGCCGGCCCGTCGTCCCGAAGCTCGCGCTTCCGCTGCTGTCGAGTCCGCTGATCCGGCGCGTCGCGTGGCACATCCGGCGGATCGGCGGTCAGCTCGACCTCCGGTTCTTCCTGTCGCTGGCCGAGGGGATCCTGGTCTTCGTCGCGGTCGCCGCCGTGCTGATCACCGCCTTCGAGAAGCCGCTGACGATCGAGTCGCTGTTCGATTCGTTCAACTGGGGGATCGCGACGGTGCTGGGCCAGGGCGACGCCGGCTTCGTCACGTCGCCCGGGGGACGGGTCGTCGGGTGGCTGCTTATCCTGTTCGGCGTCGCCATGCTCGGGATGATCACCGGAGCGCTCGTCGCGATGGTCATCGATTTCCTGCTGAAGGAGGGCCAGGGATTGGGTGCTTCCGGCCACCAGGACCACATCGTCGTGTGCGGCTGGAACAGCACCGCCCGTGACCTCATCGACGAGCTCCGCGGCGACGACTACAAGCAGAAGGTCGTCGTCCTCGCGGACGTCGACAAGAACCCCGCCGGCGGCGATGTCTACTTCGTCCGGGGCGAGGCGACGGACGCGGGCGACCTCGAGCGGGCGGGGATCACCGACGCGTCCGCGGCGCTCGTCTTCCCGGCCGACGGCTCCGACGAGGCGGACATGCACTCGATCCTGACGATCATGGCGATCAAGGCGGTCGCGCCGAAGGTCCGGACCGTCGCCGAGGTCAACAACCCGCGCCACGAGCCGCACTTCCAGCGGGCCGACGTCGACGAGCTGCTGGTCACCTCCAAGGTGGCCTCACACCTGCTGGCCCGGTCGGCCCTGTACCCGGGCCTGTCGGCGATCGTGACCGACATCGTGTCGGGCGGCGAGGGCTCCGAGCTGTACCGGATCACCCTGCCGGACGAGTACCTGGGCCTGTCGATCGACACCGTCTCGACCCGGCTGCGGTCCGACCACAAGGCCACACTGCTGTCGGTCAACCGGGGCGGGCGCGCGTTCGTCAACCCGCCGAGCGATTTCGTGCTCCAGGCCGGCGACGACGCGATCGTCGTGGCCGAATCGCTCGGCACGCTCGCGCCGCTCAAGCTCCGCGACGTGCACACCGCGGCCGGGACGCTCGCCCCGGCCCCGACAGGCTAGCGGCCGGGCCGACCGGCCTCGCGGCGCACTGGCTAGAGCGCCTTGACCGCCGCAGTCAGGGCGGCCAGGCCGTCCTTGGCGTCGGCGAACAGCATCCCGGTCTTGGGGTTGGTGTACAGCTCGTTGTCGATGCCGGCGTAGCCGCGGCCCATCGATCGCTTGATGACCACGATCGAATGCGCCTTGTCGACGTCGAGGATCGGCATCCCCGAGACCGGCGACCCGGGCCGGCGGGCGGCCGGATTGGTCACGTCGTTCGCGCCGACCACGAGGGCCACGTCGCAGCGCTCGAACTCCGGGTTGATGTCGTCCATCTCCTTGAGCTGCGGGTACGGCACGTTGGCCTCGGCCAGCAGGACGTTCATGTGGCCCGGCATCCGGCCGGCGACCGGGTGGATGGCGTACTTGACGTCGACGCCACGCTCCTCGAGGAGCTCGGCCAGTTCGCGGACCGCGTGCTGGGCCTGCGCGACCGCGAGCCCGTAGCCCGGGACCACGATCACGTGCTGCGCGTAGGCGAGCTGGATCGCCACGTCGTCCGCCCCGATCGCCCGGACGGTGCCGCCGGCGCCGCCGGCCGCGGTCTGGGTTCCCTCACCGCCGCCGAACCCGCCGATCATGATGTTCATCACCGAGCGGTTCATCGCGTCGGCCATCAGCTTGGTCAGGATCGCGCCGGACGCGCCAACCAGCGCACCGGCGATGATGAGCACGTCGTTGCCGAGCACGAACCCGGCCATCGCGACGGCGGTGCCGGTGAACGAGTTGAGCAGCGAGATCACGACCGGCATGTCCGCCCCGCCGATCGGCAGGACCATGGTCACGCCGAAGACGAGCGCCGCGGCCAGGATGAGCAGCATCACCGGCACGCTCAGGTTGCCGGCCCACAGGAAGACGGCCCCCAGCACGGTGATCACGGCCAGGGCCACGGTCACGATCCGGCCGGCCGGGATCATGATCGGCTTGCCGGCGATCAGGCCCTGGAGCTTGCCGGCGGCGATGAGCGACCCGGTGAAGGTGATGCTGCCGATGACGATGTCGAGGACCGTGGCGACATTGATCTGGGGATCGGGGGCGGCCTTCAGGCCAAGGTAATCGTCGATCGCGATGAGGGCCGCCGCGCCGCCGCCGGCGGCATTGAACAGCGACACCAGCTGCGGCATCGCGGTCATCTTCACGGTCCGGGCCGTATACAGGCCGGCGCCGCCGCCGACGAGGATGCCGACCACGATGATCGCCCAGCCGGTGCCGTTGACGCCGCCGTCAACGGTCGGGCGCGCGAAGAGCAGGATGGCCGTGGCCGCGATGGCGACAGCCATGCCGCCGGCCGACAGGAGATTGCCGTTGCGCGCGGTGGCCGGCGAGTTCATCCGCATCAGGCCGATGACGAAGCACGCGGCGCCGGCCAGCCAGGTCAGCCGGACGATGTCCGAGATGGTGCTGAAGTCCATCGGTCAGCCCTCCGCCTGCTCGGTCGCCTTGGGCGCGACGGGCTTCTTCCTGAACATCTGGAGCATCCGGTCGGTGACCACGTAGCCGCCGACCACGTTCATCGTGGCGAACGCCACCGCGACCAGCGACAGGAGCTGGCTGGGGAGGTCGTTGGCCTCGATGGCGATGAACATCGACCCGACCAGGACGATCCCGTGGATCGAGTTCGCGCCCGACATCAGCGGCGTGTGCAGGGTGGCGGGGACCTTGCTGATGACCGCGAAGCCGACCAGGATCGCCAGGACGAAGACGGTCAGGGCCGACAGCAATTCGGGGCTCACGCGGGACCTCCGGCTCCGGCCGCGGGGGCCGGTTCGAGCAGCTTCTTGACGGGCTCGGAGACCACCGCGACGCCGTGGGTGATGACCGTGGCCC